>JAUYTB010000172.1 GCA_030695305.1 Bacteroidales bacterium | reverse complement strand
TCTGGCATTTTCTGTAATGCACGAATTAGCACATATTAAGAATCATGATAATGATGAATTTCGTGTGAATTTAGCTGATTATGATCACGAAAGTCCTGAGGAAAAAAAGGCTAATGCGTTTGCAGCAAATGCTCTTATTCCTGATGCTGAATGGAAGAAAATTCCTAAAGTTCAACTATTGCCTGCATCTATCCAGCGAATGCTAACAGGATGGGCACAGGCAAAAGGTTATAATAAATGGATTGCAATAGGTAGAATAAGTCACGTTACGGGAATGTATATGTTTAAGAGTGATTCTTCAAGGAAGATTTCTTAATATGGGGGTCTGTTTACAGAAACTAAAATAAATTCTAGAACGCGTATCCGAGCTTTAGGTCAATTGCCAGCACTGCTTCCCAATTGCTGCTTCCAATAATATTGGTTCCGACTCCTGCTGCTACCTCAAAAATAAAGTGTTCGCCCATTGTTCTTTTCAAACCGTATTTGGGTACTATCAGGATATATTGGTCTGCCTCTGCATTATTACCAATACTAAAACCTGGCTGATAATCTGCAGAAACTGCAAGGTAGTTTGCGGAGTTGTTAATGGTTTTCTTGCCTTTATTGAACCTTTTGAACAGATTGTAGTAATATCTTGGTTCTATTCTGAGTGACGGAGCAATAACCCAGTAGTTGCCGGAAAAAGTTCCTAAGCCAAAACCTCCGTTTAGGATAAGTTCCATATTCAGTGTAGATTGTTGGGCTATTGGATGTTCGTAGGCGTAAGATAACCCTACCAATGTTCCTTTAATACTGTGGCTTCTTTGGGTGTTGGCATTTTGCGCGGATAAACTGCAATAGATAGTTGCGATTACTATTAAAAGCAGAAGTTTCTTCATTGTATGTTTATTGGTTATAATTATAGCTTGCTAATTTGTACTAAGTTAGTGTTTTTAGGATGAATTTCAATAAAATATTTAGAATTGGGGGATTGCCTCGCGTAGCGAGGCGTTCCCCATATGGGGTGCTTCAAAGTGGAAAAAGCCCATCTGCCGTGCGGCAGATAAAGCAAAAAAGAAAAGACCGCCTTTGAGTAAACTCAAGCGGTCTTCCTTTTTTTGCTTTGCCCTTACGGGCTGGGCTTTTTCTTCTTTGGCGGTGAGGGGGGGATTCGAACCCCCGGAACCCTTACGAGTTCGGCAGTTTAGCAAACTGCTGGTTTCAGCCACTC
>JAUYTB010000161.1 GCA_030695305.1 Bacteroidales bacterium | reverse complement strand
CGCCTCTGCAGTTTACAATTGTTTCGAGAAGGGTGTAATATGCTCTGTTTGATTTTGAAAATTCATGAAAGTTTATTGATCTAAGAGAATCTCCTACAGAGAGAGGATTATTAAATGACAAACTGTCTAACAGTTTAAGCTTTTCGAAATGCTTAAGCTGTGCTCTGTTGTCTTTTGAACATGAGCAAGTTAAAATAAATATTATTGCAAGATAGTAGAGCTTGTGCATCCACAAATATAGCAAATATTTATTATCGTAGTTCTACTGTTTTGGAGTTCTAATCTTTAACGGGGAGCTTCTTTTTAGTCATTGTACCCTTGGTAATACATGATTCTGGACAACTACTTAGAGCTAAATCAATATCATTTACATAAGCTGAATTAGGGTCGCTAAGAAAGCGGAGATTACCGATAGTCACTCCATCTTTCCAATATGGATAACCATCCCCGTCTATACTAATAGAGTGATCTGCAAACGCTTCACACAATCCGCACTTTGTGCAGTTTTGGATTTCTATGGTAAAAGTAATTACAGTAGTGGATGAGCCATAAGCTTTATAATAAAAGATAATGAGCAAAGAGATAGTTGCCACTAAAAGCCAAGAGACTCTCATTTTTTTTGTTAGCATAATATGCAATCAATTTTAATGGCCTTTTGAAATATATACAGAAACCAATATTAAATCTGAATCATGCGGCGACTAACCTCAAAACTATCTGTGCAAAATTTCTAATCAGTCAGTTTTAATATTGGTTCCTGTTACTTTAACAAATTCGGAAATCAAAAGTAAGAGTGTTAGTTTAAATAATAAATAGCAAACGTACTTGCAACGGTTTGTTGCGCAAATGGAATAAATAATTAACTGTATATATGCATAATAAATGCATCATTGCAACGCAAAGTTGCGATATTGCAACGCTATAAAAACGATATTTATCAATAATTTCTTAAGATCTACCCAAGCTATAGACAATGGATCTTACCTTTTGTGCCCATTGAGGATGGGATGCAGTTTTATCAAATGTTTGGTAAGGAATTACCTCTCCGATTGTAACTTTTATGGTCTCCCCTCTTTTTTTGAACATCTCTCGTGGAAGAAGCATCAGTTCAATATTGGCCTTTATTCCCAGAAATCTTCTAACTCTGTTTATTCTGTAAAAAAGTTTAGAGTTTGATCCGTGAAAAAAGATGGGAACAACATCTCTCTTATAGGTTATAGATTTTGTTATAAAACTCTTTTGCCATTGTGAATCCTGAATCTTCCCATTCAATGGCCGAGATACAATTCCTGCCGGAAAGTGAGTAATTGCTATAGACTCTCCATATGTCTGCTCCAAAGCTCTCAGGTACTCTTTTGACGAACCTTCAAAGACATTTACCGCCACAATAAAAGGATGAAGTTGAGGTACAAACATAAAGGCATCATTTGCTATCGCTTTTAGCTCGCCGTATTTTCCGGATACTATATATGTAAGAATTAATCCATCAACAAAACCGAAAGGGTGGTTAGCAACAAAAAAAGATTTGCGGTTTTCCGGAAGGTTCTCAAGTCCTACTATATCAAGTTTTATATCAAATTCATTGATCAGATTTTGCAAAAAAACAGCACCTGATGAGTCTGAATACTTATTAATGATTGCATTGGCCTCCTCTTGGTATATGATTTTTGAAATAATCTTTATTACAAACCCCGGAAGTTTGTTGAGCAAACCTGCATTTCTCTCACTGATGATTTTTTCTATATCAATATACTTGTGATTATTTTTTGAAGCTTCTGCCATCATCCGATTATTAAATATGATGTGCAAAAGTAAAGAAAATTGCGATAATATTACTTACTCAACTATTTTATAACCATACACCAGTTGTATTTGTCTCTCTCTTCTCCAAATTGGATTCCTGTCAAGCAATGGCCTTATATATAGTGTTCCCCTTGATTCATAGCTAGGTATATACTCTTCATTTTCCAATACAACTCTTTTACATGCTTCAATAAAGGTCTCTGTTTCCGGTGATGCAATGCCAAGATAATCGGCAGATCTTTTCAATCTGGCCCCATTATCCCAAGGTCGGAACAGGCGAATACATCCATCTGCACCTCTATATGCCTTTAGCCCTTCAAACGCCTGAATTCCATAGTGGAGAGATCCGGAAAGCGCACTTATGCTAATATTATCGTCTGTTCTACTCTCTAGGGCTCCCAATTTCCCATCTTTATAATGGGAGTATATTATTGTATTTGTCTTTGAGTAGGAGAATGAGAGCTTCTCCCCTGCTTTTTTCTTATTATCAATTATCATTATTCTATCACTAAACGGTAAATTCTAAATTAAAAACCCGAACAGATCTTTTTTATTGTTGATATATTCATAAACAATTGAGTTATCCTCCATTCTTTGAATAAGCGCATTGAAATCTTCACAATCAGAAAGTTCTACACCAATAAGAGCAGGACCTTGCTCCCTGTTGGTTTTTTTGGAGTATGAGAAGTGAGTAATATCATCACCGGGACCTAAAACACTATTTACAAAAGAGAGTAGTGCTCCGGCGCGTTGAGGAAAGCGAATAATAAAATAGTGCTTTACACCTTCATACAAAAGAGACCTCTCTCTTATCTCCTCTGTTCTGCATATGTCGTTGTTGCTGCCGCTTAATATACAAACAATGTTTTTCCCCTGAATCTCTTGCTCAAAAATCGATAATGCTGTTATTGAGAGTGCTCCGGCCGGCTCTGCAACAATTGCATTTTTATTGTAAAGTTCGAGTATTGTAGTACAAACGGCCCCTTCATGGACTGCAACTACCTTATCCAGGACACTTTTGCATATATCAAAAGTATAGTTTCCAACTCTCTTAACCGCAGCGCCATCTACAAACCGGTCAATCTCTGATAATTCTGTGACAACACCTCTATCTAATGACTCCTTCATACTCTGAGCTCCATAAGGTTCTACGCCAACAATTATTGTCTCTGGACTTAGTTCCCGGAATACTGCACCTGCCCCCGAAGCTAATCCGCCCCCTCCTACCGGTACAAAAAGATAATCAATTTTTCCTGAGTATTGTTCAAGAATTTCGGAAGCTACAGTTGCTTGCCCCTCAATAATAAGTGGATCATCAAATGGGTGGATAAACGTTTTCCCTGACTCTTTGCAAAACAGAGATGCCTTATCATTTGTTGCGTCAAATGTGTCTCCGGTGAGAACTATATCTATATACTCTTTACCAAACATCTTGACTTGTTGAACCTTCTGTCTGGGTGTGGTCTCAGGCATATAGATTGTTCCCCTTATTGCGAGCTTGTTGCATGAGTATGCAACTCCCTGAGCATGATTCCCGGCACTTGCACATACAATGCCTCTCTCTCTCTGTGAGGGAGAGAGAGAGGATATTTTATTGTATGCTCCTCTGATTTTATAAGATCTTACACTCTGAAGATCTTCTCTTTTAAGCATAATATTAGCGCCATATCTTTGGGAGAGATACTCATCTTTTATTAATGGAGTGTATACCGAGACACCTTTGATAGTATCAGATGCTTCCCTGATCTTTTTTAAATTGGGATAATATGACATATTAACATATTTTTTTGTTCTCTCTCTCTGGCCTGAGAGATCGTACAACCTCCCCTGTCTGCCACATTTCGCTTTTCCTTAGCTCATTGAGTTCAATATCCAGCTTTTCTCTATAGTCAGGTGCACTGTTAGAATTTATTGACAGCTGTGCCTCTCTTCCTGTTTTTACCTCTTCATATAGCTCTTTAAAAACCGGAAGGGATGCATCTTTAAATTTTTTCCACCAATCAAGTGCTCCTCTCTGAGCTGTTGTTGAGCAATTTGCATACATCCAATCCATTCCATTTTCTGCAACAAGAGGCATAAGACTCTGTGTAAGCTCTTCTACTGTTTCGTTAAATGCTTCGGAAGGAGAGTGCCCGTTCTCTCTAAGAACTTGGTACTGGGCCGCAAATATACCCTGTATTGCACCCATAAGTGTCCCTCTCTCCCCCGTAAGATCGGAGTATACCTCCTTCTCAAATGTTGTCTCAAACAGATATCCGGAGCCAACTCCTACTCCAAGTGAGACAACTGTCTCAAAGGCCTTCCCGGAGACGTTTTTATGTATAGCATAGCTAGAGTTTAAACCCCTGTTTTCTAAAAACATCCTTCTTAAAGAGGTGCCGGATCCCTTAGGCGCAACAAGCACTACATCTATATCTGACGGTGGAATTATGCCGCTTCTTTCACTGTATGTTACGGCAAAACCGTGCGAGAAACAGAGTGTCTTACCCTTTGTAAGGTGTTTTTTTAAAACAGGCCAAACCTCAATCTGCCCGGCATCGGATAGAAGATAGAGAATCACGGTACCTCTCATACACGCCTCCTCTATGCTAAAGAGAGTCTCTCCGGTTTTCCACCCGTCTCTTAGAGCCCTCTCTTGGCTCTTAGAGTTATCTCTCTGTCCAACAATTACATTGAATCCGTTATCTCTTAGATTTAATGCCTGACCGGGCCCCTGTATCCCATAACCAATAACTGCAATCGTCTCATTTTTTAGTGTTTTAAGTGCTTTTTCAAGAGGAAACTCTTTGCGTGTAACAACATTCTCGGTTACTCCGCCAAAATTCATTTTTGCCATTTTAATCTATTGTTAATTAATTATTTAATCTCTTTCTTGCTATTTTTTTGAATTATTGAAGTACTCTGTTTTTTAAATTATGATACTTTATGTAGAAGTTCGGGAAGATACTCTCTGTGTAATACAACGTTACCAGATCTGGAGTAGCCGGCCAGAAGCTTTTTGCGTTCCAGCTTACTCTTTAATTTCTCCAATTCAATACGGGATCCTGATTTTTCCACAATAAGATACTCTTTTCCCATCTCAATTATCCGGCTATTAGAGTGGTTTAGTATATAGTCAGATTGACTCTTATCTTTTAAAATTGTAGATGGAATTTTGTACAGAGCCATCTCTTTATATATAAGATCTTCTTGGGAGAAATAATCAACCTTATGAATATCAATTACGTTTCCAAGTTGATTAACTATTCTCTCTGTCTCATCTGCTGTGGTTACAGCAGATATTACAACAGTGCTTATCCCTTTAATAAACGACTCAGATACGTTTAGACTCTCAATGTTTATGTGTCTTTTTAGATATGCAGATGTAATTCTGTTTAGAACAGATATCTGATTGTTAACGAAAGCGATTACGATGTACTCTTTTTTCATAATACTGATATTAGTTATTTATATATTATTTCGTCAAGTGATGCTCCGGATGGAATCATTGGATAGACATTCTCCTCTTTTTCTACCACAATCTCCAGAAGGTAAGACCCCTTGTGTAAGAGCATCTCTCTAACAGCCATTTGCAGTTGTGACGGGTTTTCTACTCTTTTTGAAGTTATTCTGTATGATTCTGCAATCTTTAAAAAGTCAGGGTTGTCCATCTCTGTAGACGAATACCTCCCATTGAAAAATAGCTCTTGCCACTGCCTGACCATTCCAAGAAATGAGTTATTTAGGACTACTATCTTTATATCTATACCACTCTGCATAATTGTCCCTAACTCCTGGATAGTCATCTGAAAACCACCATCTCCAAGAACAGCTATTATCTCCCTCTCCATGGCTCCAAATTTTGCTCCTATGGCAGCAGGCAGGCCGAAGCCCATTGTCCCTAATCCACCTGAAGTTATCATACTGCGACTAGTATTGAATATTGAATATCTTGCGCAAAACATCTGATGCTGACCAACATCGGTGACAATAACGGCATTACCCCTACTCTCTTGAGCAATAGTTGCAACAGCTTTTGCCATACTTATTGTTCTCCTGTTATTTGTATTAATTGCTTTATCTATAACTGACCTCTTCTCATCTTTTATGCACTCCTCTTTAAAGCCAAACCAATCATCTCTCGCAGAGTAACAGATAAGGGGAAGAATTTCTGCAACTACCTCTTTAGCATCGCCATGAATCTGTAGATATGATTTAACTGTCTTGTTAAACTCAGCTTTATCAATATCTATATGTATGATTTTTGCTTTAGGAGCATATCTGCTAATATCTCCGGTAACTCTGTCACTAAATCTCATCCCTATTGCGATTAACAAATCGCTTTTTTGAGTCATCATATTTGGTGCAAAATTTCCGTGCATGCCAACATTCCCTGCAAACAGATGGTGTGAAGTGGGAATTGCAGAGAGACCCATAAGTGTTGATGCTATAGGAATATTACCTCTCTCTGCCATTTTTAGAGTCTCTTCTTCTGCTCCTGAAATAATAACTCCTTGACCAACAATAATTAATGGTCTTTTAGCTTTGTTTATTAATTCTGCCGCCAGTTTTACTGTACTACTTGTTAAATTCTCTTTTCTGAAACACATGATGTTATGGGGAGAATTCTGCTTACCTGTGTAATTTGTAAATCCGACCTGTGCATTTCTGGTAAAGCTGATAAGAACAGGTCCGGGTCTGCCTGTTCTGGCAATATAGAATGCTTTGGAGATAATCTCTTCAATCTCATCTGCAGATGTTATCTGGTAACTCCATTTTGTAACAGGAATTGTGATGCTAATAGTATCTGCCTCCTGAAAAAAGTTAGTACCCAATTTATCTGCACTCACCTGTGCCGTTATACAGACAAGGGGTGTAGAGTCAATAAGAGCATCTGCAATTCCGGTAACAAGATTTGTTGCTCCGGGTCCGGCTGTGGCTATACAAACCCCTGTCTTTCCACTAGACCTGGCAAAGCCTTCTGCAGCATGAACAGCCCCCTGTTCGTGCCTTACCAGTATATGATTGATCTTCTCTTTATAGTTATACAATTCATCGTAGAGTGGCATTATTGTACCACCCGGGTATCCAAATATTGTATCCACACCCTCCTTTAAAAGTGAGAGTATCAGTGCCTCTGTACCCTTTATATATTCGTTTTTCATATTCAAATAGACGTTTAAAATAATTCACAGTTATTTCATTACTCTGTTAATCAGTCAATCAACCTCACAGCACCTGTATCAGCAGACGATACATTCTGTGCATAGATCTTTAATGACCTGCTAATCTCTCTGATCCGGTTTTTTGGTTTGTATGGATTCTCTTTTCCGGATTCCAGCCTCTGTCGTCTTTCATTAATCTCTCTATCTGTTAACTCTAGGTTTATTGTTCTTTCCGGGATATCAATAACTATGTAATCTCCGTTTCTTATTAGTGCTATCTCGCCACCGGATGCAGCTTCCGGAGATATATGACCTACAGATAGACCGGATGATCCACCAGAGAAGCGCCCATCTGTTATCAGAGCACAGCTTTTATCCAGCTTGACAGATTTAAGGTAGGATGTTGGATAGAGCATCTCCTGCATACCCGGTCCCCCTTTTGGCCCCTCATATCTGATTACAACCACATCTCCTGGTTTAACCTCTCCATTGACTATGCCAGCCGAAGCATCATCCTGAGACTCATATACTAAAGCTTTGCCCCGGAATTTCAACAGAGATTCATCCACCCCTGCTGTTTTTACTATTGAACCTCTAACTGCAATATTTCCAAAGAGTACCGCAATACCACCATCTTTATGATAGGCGTTATCTACAGATCTTATACAGCCATTTACAGAGTCTTTATCAAGTTCTCTATAGTAGTTATTCTGAGAGCCCAACACAAAATTTGGCTTTTGTCCTGGTGCAGAGAGGAATGTTTTAACAGCAACTCCGGAACACTCCCTGCTCATTATATCATTTTTAATGATTGTTTCGGCCAGTGTTCTATCGTCCACTCGTGATACCGAAGAGTCAATAAATCCTCCCCTTAAAAGCTCTCCAAGAATTCTGATTACACCTCCTGCCCTGTTAACATCTTCCATATGATATCTGCTACTTGGAGATACCTTACACAGTACAGGGATTTTTCGGGAAAGAGTATCTATCTCTTTCATGCTAAATGAAACTCCCGCTTCGGTTGCTGCAGCAAGCATGTGAAGGACAGTATTTGTAGATCCACCCATTGCAATATCAAGTGACATAGCGTTTATAAAGGAGCTTTTATTTGCAACAGACCTTGGCAACTTATCCTCTTTACCTTCAAAATAGAACTCTTTGGTATTCCTCACCAACAGAGAAGCTGCTTCCTTAAATAACCTTTTACGGTTTGTGTGTGTAGCCACCAAGGTGCCGTTTCCCGGGAGGGCAAGCCCAAGTGCCTCTGTGAGGCAATTCATAGAGTTGGCTGTAAACATACCGGAACAGCTGCCACAAGTTGGACATGCATTTATTTCAAGATCTGCAAGTTCACTCATACTTGTCTCCCTTGAAGCCCCTTTAACCATAACATCTACAAGATCGCAACTTGTTCCATTTGATATGCCTGCCTCCATGGCTCCTCCGGAAACAAAGATTGCCGGAATATTGAGTCTCAAAGCAGCCATTAGCATTCCGGGAGTTATCTTATCGCAGTTTGAAATGCAAATCATTGCATCAACACAATGTGCATTGCACATATACTCAATACTGTCTGCAATAAGATCCCTTGATGGGAGAGAGTAGAGCATACCTTCATGTCCCATTGCAATTCCGTCATCAATGGCAATGGTATTAAACTCAGCAGCAAAGCAACCCTGCTCCTCTATGAATCCCTTTATTTGTTGTCCGATATCATGCAGATGCATATGTCCGGGAACAAATTGAGTGAATGAATTAACCACCGCAATAACAGGCATCCCAAAATGTGACTCTTTCATACCGTTTGCCCGCCATAGAGATCGTGCTCCTGCCTTTTGGTTTCCTGTTGTTGACTTTGCGCTTCTAAGTGATTTCATGTTATTATTATTTAAAAAGATATAAAGCTTCGCTGACTCGCTTTTACAGGATCCTGTTAAAGCGAGCGATTGTTTTAAATGCTGTTAACCGGATCCTAAATCTGTGTAATAATAATAAAGGAGATAATGACTGTTAATAGAA
>JAUYTB010000151.1 GCA_030695305.1 Bacteroidales bacterium | reverse complement strand
AATTGATGACTCTTATAAAAGACTTCTTCACCCCTCTATAGAAAACGAAGTTTTCAAGATGGCAAAAGAGAGGGCCGATCTTGAATCCGTTAAGGTTTTCGGGGAGAATCTCAGCGCTCTTTTACTTGCACCACCTGCCGGTCAAAAGAGGGTTCTGGCAATTGATCCCGGGTTTCGTACCGGATGTAAGGTTGTCTGTTTAAGTGCTCAGGGGGAGCTTTTGCATAACGATACAATTTTTCCTCACCCTCCTGTAAATGAAAAGATATTGGCAATTAAGAAGATTTCAAATCTGGTCGAGGCGTATAAAATTGAGTTAATAGCAATAGGTGACGGTACTGCAAGTAGAGAGACGGAGAACTTTATAAAGAAAATACCATTTCCAAAAGGAGTTCAAATCTATTCCGTAAGTGAGGACGGTGCCTCTATCTATTCGGCTTCTGCAGTTGCAAGGGAGGAGTTTCCGGATTATGACGTCACTGTAAGAGGTGCTGTATCAATTGGCCGACGAGTTATGGATCCGTTGGCCGAACTGGTTAAGATAGATCCAAAATCACTTGGTGTAGGGCAGTATCAACACGATATTGACCAAGTATTACTAAAGGAGATGCTGGATAATACTGTTGTAAGTTGTGTAAACAGGGTAGGGGTCAATCTTAACACTGCAAGTAAGCACCTGCTTGGTTATGTATCAGGTATCGGCCCTGCCATTGCCCAAAGCATAGTTGACTACCGAAAGGAGAATGGACCTTTTAAATCCCGGTTGGATCTTTTAAAGGTTAAGAGACTTGGCTCAAAGGCATTTGAACAGAGTGCCGGCTTTTTACGGATCCCGGATGGAGTGAACCCTTTGGATAACTCAGCTGTACACCCGGAGAGATATCCTCTTGTTGAGAGAATAGCAAAAGATATAAAAAAATCTGTAAATGAGCTTGTTGCAGACAGTGAAGCTCGTAAGATGGTAGATATCAACAGATATGTCTCAGATGAAGTCGGCTTACCAACGCTAAATGATATTTTTGAGGAGCTGTCAAAACCGGGAAGAGATCCCAGAAGAGTTGCAAGTGTAATGGAGTTCTCTCCGGATGTGCACACAATTGATGATCTCAAAATTGGGATGTTGCTGCCGGGAGTTGTGACAAACGTTACAAATTTTGGGGCATTTGTCGATATAGGTATTAAACAGGATGGACTTATCCATATATCTCAGTTAGCAGACAAGTTTGTCTCAAACCCCTCAGAAATTGTAAAACTGCAGCAACATCTCATGGTCAAAGTTCTCGATATAGATATGAAGCGAGGCAGAATTCAATTGACATTAAAGGGATTATAATTTTTTGTCGGGAATTGTCTTTTTTTGTCTTTGGGCAATAATTACCCCCAATACAACAATTACAATACCTGCAATTTTCCTTATGTTCATCATATCATGACCTAAGATAAATGCTCCAAAAGCAGATACAACCGGTACGAGTGATGTGAAGATATTGGCACGGGCAATTCCGAGTATCTTTATTGAGTTTATAAACAGGATAAATGCAACTCCGGAGCATAGAATAGCAAGATAAAACAGAGGTTTTATTACTTCTGGAGTTAAGGATTTTATGGTAAATGTTGAGAAATCATTATAGAGGAAAAGAGGAAGGAAGTAGAGGGCTCCCAGAATATGCTGATATGTTACAATAGTATAACTGTTGTATCTTCCTGCCAGTTTTTTTACTACAACCGAATATCCCACAGCCGAGAAAACGGCAACAAAAAGTAGTACTATACCTGCATAGTGTGAAACATCTATTGCGCCTCCCTCAAATACTACGAGTAATATCCCCGGAAGTGTAATTGTTATTCCAAATATATTAATGGCAGTTACTCTCTCTCTGTAGAACACAATACCTGCCACAAGTGCAAAAATTGGGATTGTAGAGATAATGATTGAGCCTAATGTAGGTGAATTAACAATCTTAAGACCAAAGGTCTCTCCTATAAAATATATAAAAGGTTCAAGTAAAACAAGCAGAAGAAACCATCCGTGATCCTCTTTTCTTACTTTCTCAATTTTTCTTGCGGAGAATGATATTATAGAAAGAATAATAGCTGCAATAGACATTCGGAAAAACACAAGGGAGTAGACAGGAAAGCCCTGTAAAAGAAGTGAGTTTGTCCAAATAAACGAAAATCCCCAAAGAACGACAGCAGTTATAACAGAGATATATATAATAAATTGTTTTTGTGGCATATACTATTATCTCTTATTTGTAAAAATTTAGTTTTTTCCCGCCCTTGTTTCCGGTCAGCTCTCCATTATTTACAACATGAACTCCGTTTACAAAGGTATGAACTATAGAAGAGCGTAAGGTTTTCCCATAAAATGGAGACCATCCGCACAGATATGCCGGATTTGAAGTACTTATCGTGTCTTCTTTGTTCAAGTCAATCATAACAATATCGGCATAATACCCCTCTCTGATAAATCCCCTGTTCTCAATCTTGAAGTTTAATGCAGGAGAGTGGCACATTCTGTCCACTACTTCTTCCAGGGTGAATATACCATTTAAATGGAGCTCTATCATAAGTTGAAGCGAGTGTTGTATAAGAGGAAGACCAGAAGGGGTGGTCATGTAATTGCCGGATTTCTCTTTAAGAGTATGAGGGGCATGATCTGTAGCCACAACTTTGATGGTCCCATCTTTAACCGCTTCTATAATCGCCAGTCGGTCACTTCTCTCTTTTATAGAAGGGTTGCATTTCATCTTACTGCCCATCTCATCGTACATACTGTTGTCCAATAACATATAGTGAATGCAAACCTCACCGGTAATATTAGGGAAGCTCTTTTGGGCCTCTTTTATCATAGCGATCTCCTCTTGAGTGCTTATATGAAGAACATGGAGTCTTGAGTTGTGTTTTTTTGCCAGATCAATAGCTTTTGAAGAAGATTTAATACAAGATTGCCGGTCTCGGATAATGCAGTGCTCTCTAAAAGGTATAAGATCCTCTCCATATTTGTTTACAGCTTCTGCCAGATTTCGTTTGATGGTAGTTTCATCTTCACAGTGTGTCGCTATTAATAGTGGTGAATCAGAAAATATCTTCTCAAGGGAGTCCGGGTTATCTACAAGCATATTTCCTGTAGATGAGCCCATAAAGACCTTTACACCGCAAATCTCAGAGGGGTCTGCCAGAATTATTTGGTCAATATTATTGTTTGATGCCCCAAGATAGAATGAGTAATTGGCAAATGAGTCTTTTGATGCTATGTTGTTTTTGAGCTCTAACGATTCAATAGTTAAAGCAGGCGGATTATTATTTGGCATATCCATATATGAGGTTACACCCCCTAGGATAGCGGCTGCGCTCTCACTTGCTATCGTTCCCTTATGAGTACTCCCTGGTTCCCGAAAATGAACCTGATCGTCAATTACCCCTGGAATAACAAGCATACCCGTGGCATCAATTACCCTAACTTGAGAGGGAAGGGCTTCATCTTGTTTGAATATCTTTATTATTCTATCTCCTGCAATAAGAATGCTGGCTTTTTGTAAAAGGCCCTCGTTTACGATTATTCCTCCTTTAATAATCAGTTTATCAAGGGTATCTTGATATTCAGAATCTATTAATCTATCTGGCTTCATTGTTCCTGATTTTTCTATGTTATTTGTGAATCTTCTCCAGGAGTTAGAACATTACGATATGCTTTTTACGCAATTTGCCGACTGGTTTAATCTTACGGAGTCTCATCTTAATTACACCCCAGAAAGCCTCTCCAAAGATACCGCTGCTCATTTTTGATGTTCCCTCTGTTCTGTCGACAAAAATTATTGGAACTTCCTTAATCTTGAATCCAAGTTTGAATGTATTATACTTCATCTCAATCTGGAATCCATAGCCCTTCATTCTTATCTTATCCAGGTCTATACTCTCGAGAACCTCTCTTTTGTAACATTTAAATCCGGCAGTAGTATCAAAGATTCTCATACCAAGAACTCTGCGTACATAACTGGATGCAAAATATGACATAACAACCCGACCAATGGGCCAGTTAATTACACTTACTCCGTTACAGTAACGCGATCCAATAGCTAAATCAGCACCTTCTACACAAGCATTATATAATTTGGGGAGATCTTCCGGATTATGAGAAAAGTCTGCATCCATCTCAAAAATATAACTATAATTTTTGGCGACAGACCATCTGAATCCTGCAATATATGCAGAGCCTAGACCCGATTTCCCCTCTCTTTGAATCATAAAGAGAGAGTCAGCGAACTCTTCCTGCATTGTTTTGACAATATCTGCTGTTCCATCTGGAGAACCATCATCAATAATTAAAATGTGATACAGATTCTTTAAAGATTTTATAGCTCTGATAATCTTCTCTATGTTCTCTTTCTCGTTATAAGTAGGGATAATAACAATTTTGTCGGACTCCATGGTAGGTTATTGCTTATTTGCGCCCAAAGGTATGAATTATTATCCGAAATTATTTCCGGGCTTTAAATATTCTGAATTACTCACATCTTTTACAATTGAGAATATAATAGGTATTCGTTTTTGGAAAGAGAATAATTATTGAATTTATCTCAAAAAAAGGTGAGATTTATTTGCGAAATCAGAAAAGTTACTTACCTTTGCACTCCCCAAACGAAACGGGGATACGCCTGAGAAGGCATGATAATAAATGATCTTTGAAAATATTGAAAGACAAGTACAATTTAACAGTAGTACAATAAAGAGTAGAGCGTTAATTCTTTGGAATTATAAACGAGTTACAGGATAGACAAACATTTTAAAATTTTTACAATGAAGAGTTTGATCCTGGCTCAGGATGAACGCTAGCGGCAGGCTTAACACATGCAAGTCGAGGGGCAGCACGGGTAGCAATACTTGGTGGCGACCGGCGCAAGGGTGCGTAACG
>JAUYTB010000146.1 GCA_030695305.1 Bacteroidales bacterium | reverse complement strand
GCCGTCACGGGTATCAGCAACCACTATACCCTCACGAAAAGAGCTACTCACAAAAAGAGGCCAGCTCTTCTGATATTCGATTCCGTGCTTATCATCTATTGCAGTAAATATCAATCTATAAGATGCAGATAATATATGGTTATTGATAGTTGTCTTTAGATTCCTCTCTCTGCCTAAAACTACAAACTCTGTAGAGCCGGGAGTTTGGTTTATCTCCCACCTGTATGATACTCCTGTGGGATTGGTCTTACCACCCATCTTAACAATAGGTTCGAAATTTATATCTTCCAGATAATCAACTCTTAATATTGTAGCCATAGAGGGTGACTCTATGATTATCTCATCAATCTTTGAAATATCTAGCCCCGATTTGTCTGTGTAGCAGCGGCTAAAGAGCACAACAGCAAACAGTAATACTATTATATTGTATATTTTTCTTTTCATGATTTTATTAGTTTACAGGTTGGGAATATAGATAGCTCCGGTAACTCTTGGTTGAATAGCCTTTCCTATATCTATTCCGGCGTTGTGTTTGAGTCTCTCCCCATTGTTTGCCAATTCGTAAGCATCCAGATAATCCTTTAGTTTCTTGGCATACAAATCTGTATAGAAAGCTCCGAATATTGGACTTGTTCCGGTACTCGGGTCGGCAAGTCCGTTTGTATAAGTGGGCCAGTAGTTAATAGGCCAGCCAAGAGCGTCAAGAACTGCTTTGTGGGCATTTGGGCTGTAGTATGTATTTGCTGTGCTGGTTTTTGTAAGAGGTGTAAGAATAATGCAGTTGTATGTCCTGATAAAATTAGCAGTCGCAGGGTACATAGCAAGCATATTGCTCCATGTGAGCAACCCCTTCATATATTGGTTGGAGCCCACCTTAAGATCTTTTGAGTCTTTAAGGTTGATAGCAACCGCTACAGAGGAGTTATTCAAAGCTTCATCACGGGTCAGCTCAAAACGTATTCTGCCGTACCTTTTTCCTGCCGGAATGACCGCGTCAATTATCTTGTACTGAGTTGGTAGGGCAGTACTCTTCTCCGGGTCAATTTCGTAGGCAACCACTCTATCTCTGCTTACAGAGTCTCCCGACACCCTTACAGGGAAATCTACAATATAGGTGTTCTGAGTGAGAGGGATATTCAGAAACGACTCATTAACATAATAAATTTTTTCTGAGCTGTTGTACCCTTTATAAACAGCACCATCACCGGCACCCGGAAAAAGAACTCCGCTGTCATTTATATCGAAGATCATTATACTATCTTTCTTGCACCCTGCAAATGATAGGATAACCATAATAAAAAGCAATATTTGTAATCTCTTTTTCATAATTTCCATTTTTAAAATTACTGTTTTCTTCCCATTTGTAGCTCTGCATCCGGATAGGGCAAAACATAGATATCATCGTTTGCCGGCTTGTTATACTCCGGAATACTCTCCATACCAAGACGCTTGTACAGGAAGAACATTGCCCCCTCACAATAGAACTCCTTAGCATACTCCTTTACTATCTCGTTCATAATATCAGCTGGATTTGTGTTTGTGAGATTTGAGGTGATTCCTCTTTTGTTCCTTACACTGTTAAGCAGATTAAGAGCAGCTGCAGCATCGGGAGAGCTCTTTTTGAGATAGCATTCGGATGCAATATAGTAGGCCTCCGGAATACGCATGAGTGGAATATAGTTCTTAGTCATCTTCTCATTTGTTGTCCCAAAAAACTTAAGAGGAGTGTAGGCGTTGTTCCCGTCAAGAATTACTGAATTTGGGATAAAGAGCTTTGAGAAGCGAAAATCTGTGCTGCCTACGCTCTCTGTCTCATAAACACTCATCATTCTATTGTTGGATATATACTGCGCAAAGATATTATCATTAGCAATAATCACTAAGCGGAAATAGTCTGCAGTTCTGCTTGTAAGATTTTGGGTGTTTAGGGAGACAAGGTGCTCTGACTTCATAGCTACATCTTCTGTTACACTTGTGCTTGTAGCCCACTTGACAAGAGAGTTACTCTCTGCACCGGCAATAACTTTATTTGCCAGAGTGAGCGCCTCCTCAATAGATGCAGTGCTGCCCTCCCACATATATACCCTTGCAAGTAGCAGATTGGCTGCATAATAGTTGAATCTGTGTTGGCGATTAGCAAAAAAGCCGTCAATATTTACCTCACTATAGAAGGAGTCCGGATTGATCTTGGTCACGGGGTCAATCTCAAGGAGTGTTATTGCACTTTTAAGATCTGCAACAATGAGATCTATTGTCTGTTTGTATGTAAGCTGCGGAGTCATCTCCTTATTAAGAGTAGTAACATAGGGTATTGCATATTTTGACGATAGTTCGCCTCTGATTGCAAGATTTCCTAAGCCATAGAGTCTCATAAGGTCGAAGTGCAAAAATGCCCTGATTGTAAGAAGCTCTCCTTTAATTATTTGATAATTAATATTGTCAATAAGATTTTTATTGATCTCTATATACTTAAGTGCATTATTTGCGTTGGCTATAATATTGTATGACTTTCCCCATATTCCGTTTATATAAGAGAGTGACTTTGTAGTCTTGTAGTTATAGACGGACATGCTATAGTCATTACTTGAATATGGCTGCAAGGGTACAAACTGACCCGCCATAAGTTCAATTGTAGACCAGGAGAGAGCCCTCCCATAGAGTAATTCGTCTGTCATTCCAATATAGCAACCGGTAAGTACCTGTTGAAAACCTTCTACAGAGCTAAATTGGGCCTCTTCCCTAATCTGAGAAGGAGGTGTTACATCCAGCCATTTATTGCACGAAGCTAATAGGAGGCCGAGTGTAAAAAGATATATATATAAGAAATTCTTCTTCATAATATTGTTAGGATTAAAAAGTAATAGATAATGAACACGATAGAGTCCTTGCAAACGGATAGTTCAAACCTCTCTCTATCTGTATAGACGATAATGTCAAAATATCATTCATATAAAGAGAGAATCTCATTCTCTCAACTCTCCAGTTATTGGTGAGAGATCTCGGAAAGTCGTAGTATAGAGATGCTGTACCCCAGGTGAGTTCATTCCTATCCTGCACAAACCTGCTTGTTGCTCTTGTCATCTCATTTCGTGACGTTGGGTCATCATCATATCTGAATGTTCCAAGTCTTTTGAACATTGCATTTTGTCCAGGGGTCTGCCATCTTCCGGAGAGCACCCTTTTGTCCACATTATTCTGGATATCAATATTCTCTACCCTGTCTACCAGAGTCTGGTTGTACATTTGTCCACCTGCAAGATATCGGAATGTAGTGCTGAATCCAAACCCTTTATACTCTGCGGTTATCCCAAAATGGCCCCTTGCCTTAGGTCTGTAGTCTCCAACAACAACAAGATCGAGAGGGTCATATTCGTAACTCCTTGTTCCATCTTTTTTAAGATAGACCTCCAGACCATTCATTGGGTCAATACCCAGCGACCTGACTGCCCATATAGAGGTCATTGACATTCCATCTTTATACATTATGACAGGTCTGTTATTACCCTTATCTGCCGCCTCTTTCTCCTGAAGTGCATTATAGCTCCTCATACTCTCGGAGAGAGAGACAATCTCATTAATGTTAGAGGCAACCGAGCCGTAGATGCTCACAAAGCCGTTCTCTTTCTGCCACAGATTTAAATTTGCAAATATCTCGTAACCCCTGTTTCTTACCAGCCCCAGGTTATCTTTTACCATACTGAAACCGGTAGATGGAGAGACAGAGACATTGGTCACCATGTTCTCTGTGTAACTGTCGTAGTAGTCCATTTTAACGGCAAATCTGCTTAAAGTGACATCAACACCAAAGTTGTAATCCTTTTTCTGCTCCCATCTGAGTTGAGGATTGGGAAGATTGGAGAGATATGCGCCGGTAAAACCATTATAGTTAAAATCTGTATAGTAGTTGTATGTCCCTACAGCGTAGCTTGTATTGAAGTTCTGATTTCCTGTAACTCCTACAGATCCTCTAATCCTTAGTAATTTAACAAGAGCAAAGTTGCTCATAAACTTCTCGTTATGAATGTTCCACCCAGCTCCGATACTCCAGCCCGGAGACCATCTGTTATCTTTTCCGTATAGAGAAGATGCACTAAGGCGGTATGTTGCATCTGCAAAATAGCGGTTATCGTAAGAGTAGTTGGCTGTTGAGAGGAAGCTAAGCTCTCTGTTGAGGGATGAGAGCCCCACAGGCCTTGTCCCCTCTGTGTATTGTCGAGCAAAGGTAATGTCTGCCGACTGATTGTTTGGAAACCCCTCTGCCATATTTACATATGCAGAGTACATGCTCTCGGATACAAATGCGCCTATGTTGGCAGATATAAAGTGTTTATCTCTATTTTTTGTATATGAAGCATTTACGTCTCCGGAGAAGCTGCTGCTCTTACCGTTGTCTAGTCTGTATGAACCCCTCTTCATCTTCATCTCTTCTGATGTCATATACTTTGAGGTAGAGAAGGTTGAGTGGTTTGATGGAAGAAATTCATCTGCATTGCTCCTTTTGGCAGAGATTCCGAGACGGCTTGTAATCTTAATGTCGTCAGTTGCTCTGTACTCTACATAGAAGTTATTTAGGAAGTCCAGATAGCTGGATGTGTTTGTCGTTCCTATCGTGGCGTCATACATAGGATTTGCTGTGTATGAACTCGCCTCAGCCCATCTGAGAAGTGCCCCTGTTTGGGAATCGTGGCTTCTTAAATATGGGTTCATTTTTGAATAGACGCCAAAATCGCCCCATGGACTCTCCTGACCGTTGTTACTTACAGCTGTCATGATGTTTCTAAACAAGACATTCTTATATCTGTAAGAGAGATTCACGCTTCCTGAGATATTACGTCTGTAGGAATCTTTCATTACCCCGCTGATTGTGTTGTATGTAAAGTCAGCCACCCCTTTAAGAGATCTGCTGTCGCCCAGTTCAATATTTACATTATGTTTTGAGCCGAATCCAACTCTAAGTGGCTTGGCCAGCCAGTATGTATCGAGCCCCTCCTCTATAAGCTTCTTTCTGGAGTTATACAGAACATTGGCTTTAAGCTGCTCTTCTACATTGTTTTTGAATGTATAAACACCCTCAATTCTCTCGATCTCTAGCTTTTCTGCTGCATTGGCTAGGTTGTAGCTGGAAAGATCTGGCATAGATACATCAAAACTCCCTGTATATGTGACTCTTTGCTCTCCGCCTCTCATCTTCTTTGTCTCAATAACCACAACTCCGTTTGCTGCTTTAGAACCGTACAGGGCCTTTGCAGATGCATCCTTGAGTATGGTGACACTCTCTATACGGTTCATATCCATATCGATGACTCTCTCTACACTTGTTACAAAACCATCGAGAATAAATAGTGGCATGTTAGGGGTATTACTGTAATTTCCCTTTAGAGTAATTCCGGAAATACCCTCTTCCGGGAAACTTGTTGTCCCTCTTATCTCCATTCCAGGAAGTGCGTTGGGATTTGACCCGCTGGCAAGATTATCCATGATATAGATAGATGGGTCTATGTTTTTGAGCGATTCAAAGACATTCTTGTTACCTGCTCTCATAAGTTGTTCGGCAGATATTGTTGATACAGAGCCTGTAAAACTCTCTGCCCTCTTATCCACTATACCTGTTACTACTACCTCCGACAGACTCTGAGTACTCTCTTCCATTACTACAGCGTAGTATGCTCTGCTATCTAATCTTAAAGAGAGGTCTTTCATTCCTATCATTCTAAAATTTAGACTTGTGTAGTTCTCTGCCGGTACCTCTAATGTGAAGGCTCCCTTTTCATCTGTATAGACACCTCTTCTGGTTCCGGCTAATATAACTCCGACACCAGGCAGGGGCTCTCTGTTTCTATCTGTTACCAATCCGGTGATTGTGTGTAAACTTTTTGATGCAATCTCTCTCTGCTTAATTACAATCTGATTGCCAGATAGCTCATATGTGAGTCCGGTTTGATTAAAGACACCATCCAAAACCTCTTTAAGAGGAAGATTTACAACATCTACGCTTATCAGCGGTGCGTTCTCTACCTGAGAATCTTTGTAGAAAAACTTGTAAGTGGTAATCTTCTCTACCTCTTTAAAGAACTGCGTAATGGCTGCATCCTTTAGTTTTAGTGAGATCTTCTCCTGTGGAGTTACTCCGTAGAGCTTCCCTGAGAGAAGGAGGAGACATAATAACGGCAAAAAAGCAGCTCGCCGCATTGCGATTAATTTGTTCATAGTAAATAAATTAGCTTTAGTTAAGTGGTTATATTTATAGTGCGTGGTTATTATTTAGGTTCACAAACTCTTCACAACAAAGGCGACTTCTAGCTTCTCTCTTTTAGCTTTTGCTTCTCATTTTTGATTAACTCTCTCTATCGATTATTTCGTATCTCTTCCAGAATCAGGCGCCCGTTCTCAATCTTATAATCAATGGCCGCACTAATGCAAACTGCCTTTATAGCTGCCTCAATATCCTCTCTGTCAAATCTTCCGTTAAATCTCTCTGTTTGCGATACTTTAGTTCTATCTTCAATTACAACTCCATACCATGATGCAAGACTCTCTGTCAACTCTTTAAATGTCTGACCATGAACAATCAGAACTCCATCTTTCCACATGGTCATCAGTTTCGAATCTACGCTCTTAACTGTCATCTCCTTGGTTTGACGATGAAGACTCATCTGTTCATTTGGATAGATTATTTTGCTCTTTCCATCTGCAAGTACCTTTACAGACCCCTCAACAAGTATTACAGAGGAGCTGGTGCCGTTGCTTCTGGACTCCACGTCAAACGAGGTTCCCAATACCTCAATATTCATATCGGATGTATTCACAATAAATGGTACACTAGATTTTTTAACTTCAAAATAGGCTCTGCCTACAAGGGTCACCTCCCTGCTCTTTTTATCAAAGCGAGAAGGATATTTAAGATATGAATTAGATGTCAGATAGACGATTGTCTCATCTGAGAGCATAATAGCAACCCTCTCTCCGGGAGGGGTAGAGATTGTGTTATATACTTTTGCTAAGCTCTCCTCTGTGGTCGCGGAAAGATTCGTTAAGGAGATATCATCTGCCCTCTCCTCCACAACTGAGAGTGAGCCGGAGCTCCCTTTCATTTTTTTTATGAACTCTCCATTGTTGAGTTCGACTCTTACAGAATCGGCAGAGAAGCTAAGTAAGGAGAAGTCCCGAACACTTTTTTGACCGGGGCTCCAGAGGTTAAGATAGGCAGATAAGGTAATAAGAAGAGCAATTGATGCTGCTGCTGATACCGAATAGGCGAATGCTATGCGAATTTTTTTACGTTTCTCCGATTTTCGGATATAAGCGACAAATCTTTTTGAATTGAATCGGCCCGATTGGGACTTCCTGTAGGAAGCATCTACAGATACGTGCCACATCT
>JAUYTB010000133.1 GCA_030695305.1 Bacteroidales bacterium | reverse complement strand
TGGTTTTGGCCGTGCCTATATTATTGGTGATGGAAGTATTTAAGCTAATTAATAAATCCCAAAATTAATGATTACCCGATCATAAAATTATTTAATCCAGTGATGTAAATATGAAGACAGTAGATTTTGATTTATGGATGTTCATTGCAGGTTTAGGGATTTTTCTATTCGGAATGTTTCATTTGGAAAATGGCTTGAAGGGGCTTGCCGGTAATTCATTCAAGAAATTATTACAACGGTTTACCGACAAACGGTGGAAAGGAATTTTAACCGGCTCTTTTGTTACTGCAATTCTTCAAAGCAGTTCATTGGTTACACTTCTTGTGCTAGCCTTTCTGGGCGGTGGAATGATCAGTTTGCAGAACTCGCTTGGGGTTGTGTTTGGAGCGAATCTGGGAACAACAGTTACGGCATGGATTGTAGCCACAGTCGGATTCAAATTAAACATTTCGGATCTCTCCTACCCCTTTCTTGCAATTGGATCATTAAGCTACCTTTTACTTGACAGCCGCCCGGTATTAAAAAACTGGGGAAGTTTTCTTATCGGCTTCGGGCTGCTTTTTCTCGGGCTCGATTTTATGAAAACTTCAATCGAAAATGTTGCCGGTCAGGTCGATTTAGGTTTGTATGCTAATCTTGGTTTATGGATATTCCTTTTGATAGGAATAATCATTACGGTATTAATACAATCAAGCTCTGCAATGATTGTAATCGTTTTAAGTGCTCTGAATGCCGATCTGATAACAATACACCAATCTGTTGCGATGATTATAGGTGCAAATATTGGGACAACCTCTACATTAATTATTGCCTCAATGAATGGCACAGCCGATAAAAAAAGACTAGCTGCGTCAAATGTAATTTTTAATTTAGTGGCAGGGACAGTATGTTTTTTGTTACTGAATCAGTTGGTTTATTTTACCATTCATTTTCTCCGCATAGAAGAACCACTTATGGAATTGGTGTTTCTGAATACAATAATCAACTTAATAGGCATCGTTATTTTCTTTCCTTTCATTCCGGCTTTATCGAGGTTTATGAACAAGCAGTTCATAAAATCAGAACCATCAGGAAAAAGCTTATACATTAAAAATGTTGATCCTGAGGTATCCGATGTGGCGCTTTTAGCATTAGACAATGAAATATCAAGGGTTTATTCTTTAGTTGAGGAATTTATTCTGGACTGCCTGCTTGTCAGAAAAGATAACCGGAATAAACCTTCTGGCTTAAAAAATATTTTCAGGGCAGAAAGAAACTTGCTGGAAACATATAATCAGCTCAAATCAATTGAAGATGAGATAACAGATTATTACATACAAATACAAAAGTTTAATTTATCGGAATCGGAAGCTGACCTTACGGCAAATTATTTGATTAGATTAAGATCCATGGTAATTGCTGCTAAAAATATAAAA
>JAUYTB010000112.1 GCA_030695305.1 Bacteroidales bacterium | reverse complement strand
TTACGAAATGCTGTTTTATTTCCAGAGACAATAATACCGATTACTGTAGGACGAGAGAAGTCGGTTAAACTTGTCCGGGAGGTTTATGCCGGCAATAAGATATTGGGAGCTGTTTCTCAAAAAGATGCAAAAATGGAGGATCCTCGTCCGGAGGATCTTTTCGACATAGGAACTCTTGCAAAGATTATCAAGATAATAGAGATGCCAGATGGGGGAATAACGATTATTCTTCAAGGGATGAGAAGGTTTCGTGTTCTTGGCATAATAGGTATTAGCCCTTATATAACTGCAAATGTAAAATATTTAGAGGAAGATAGTGTATTAAAAAGCTCCAAAGAGCTTGATGCCATTGCAGGTACTATCAAGGATCAGGCGCTTCATATTATTAAGCTTTCGCCTCACATGCCTCAGGAGGCGGCATTTGCAATAAAGAATATTGAGGGATACAGCTTCCTCGTTAACTTCATCTCCTCTAGTATGGAGTTGGATAACATTGATGAAAAAATATCATTATTAAGAGAGAATAAGTTTAAAACCCGAGCGTTAAAACTTCTAGCTATTTTAAATAGACAAATTGACCTTCTAAAACTTAAGGATGATATCCAGCAAAAGGTAAGAACAGATATAGATCAACAGCAGAGAGAGTACTATCTCAATAGTCAGCTAAAAACTATTCAGGAAGAGCTTGGAATTAATAATAATGTTCAGGAATTTAATGAATTAAGGCAACAGGCTCTTGGCAAACAGTGGCCGGAGAGTGTTGCAGAGATCTTTGAAAAGGAGATTCAGAGACTTGAGAGATCTAATCCCAACTCTCCTGACTTTAATGTTCAGCTCTCATATATCAGATTTCTAGTCGAACTCCCATGGAATGAGAATAGCAAGGATAATTTGGATCTCAAACATGCACAAAAAGTTCTTGACCAAGACCATTTTGGCTTAGATACAGTAAAAGAGAGAATTATAGAGCACCTGGCTGTACTTAAACTTAAAGGGGATATGAAATCTCCAATAATATGCCTTCACGGGCCTCCCGGGGTGGGCAAAACTTCACTGGGTAAATCTGTTGCTAAGGCACTTGGCAGAAAATATGGAAGAATCTCTCTTGGTGGTCTTCACGATGAGTCTGAGATAAGAGGGCACAGAAGAACATATATTGGAGCAATGCCCGGCAGAATTATCAGTACATTAAAAAAGACAGGTACTTCTAACCCGCTTATTGTACTGGACGAGATAGATAAAGTGAGTAGTGATTTTAGGGGAGATCCTGCTTCAGCTCTGCTTGAAGTTCTTGATCCGGAACAAAACACTGCTTTTCACGATAACTATCTGGATATAGACTACGATCTTTCTAAAGTTCTGTTTATTACCACAGCCAATAATATAAGTACAATCCACCCTGCCTTAAGAGACAGAATGGAGCTTATAAATGTAAGTGGTTATCTTGCAGAGGAGAAGAGATATATTGCCAAAGATCACCTGATTCCAAAGCAGACAGAGGCACATGGACTTGTAAAGGGTCAACTGAAAATTAACAAACAGGGTATAGATACAATTATTAACGAATATACCCGGGAGTCAGGAGTGCGCTCTCTTGACAGACAGATTGCCAAAGTGGCAAGAGTAACCGCAAAGAGGATTGCTCTTGGAGAGGATAGACCTGCAATTATCGGGACAAAAGAGGTTAAGCAAATACTTGGTCTTCCTGTCTATCAACCAGATATGCAGAAAGGCAATGAAGCACCCGGAGTTGTTACAGGGCTTGCCTGGACACAAAACGGCGGTGAGATACTCTTTATTGAGTGCAGTCTCAGCAAAGGAAAAGGGATACTCACTACAACCGGCAACCTGGGAGATGTAATGAGAGAGTCTGCAACAATAGCATACCAGTACCTCAAGGCAAATCCTCAAAACATGAACCTTACCAACAAAGAGTTTACAGAAAGAGATATGCATATTCACGTACCCGAGGGTGCTATCCCTAAAGATGGACCCTCTGCAGGTATAACTATGGTAAGCTCAATGGCCTCTGCCTACACTAAGAGACGTGTTAAAAGCGGAATAGCAATGACCGGAGAGATTACTCTCAGAGGAAAAGTTCTTCCTGTAGGAGGAATTAAGGAGAAGATTCTTGCTGCCAAAAGGGCAGGGATTAAAACAGTAATACTGCCTGTTGATAATGAAAAAGATGTCAAAGAGATAAAGGACATCTACCTTAAAGGGCTATCCTTTAAATATGTTACAAATATATCTGATGTTCTTGAGTTTATATTCTGATTTATGGAGGTTTCAATAGAGAGCTCATGGAAAGAGGTACTTAAAGAGGAGTTTAAAAAAGAGTACTTTAAAGAGTTGGCAATAAAACTTAAGGAGGAGAGGCTGTCAGGAACTGTTGTATACCCAAAGGGTTCTCTTATATTCAATGCATTTAACTCAACTCCTTTTGATAAAGTAAAGATCGTGATTCTTGGACAGGACCCATATCACGGAGAGGGTCAGGCTCACGGATTATCTTTCTCTGTTCCGGAAGGTGTAGCTTTGCCTCCATCTCTCAGGAATATCTATAAGGAGCTGGAATCAGATCTTGGAATACACCCCTCTGCTAATGGTAATTTACAGAGGTGGGCCAATCAGGGTGTTTTTCTTTTAAACGCCGTTCTAACTGTAAGAGCCGGATATGCGGCATCTCACAGTAAGATGGGATGGATGGAATTTACTGATTCTGTTATCCGAGAGATCTCTCAAAGAAAAAAAGGGGTGATTTTTATGTTATGGGGAAATTTTGCTAAATCTAAAAAGTCTCTTATTGATATAGAAAAGCACTATATTCTTGAAGCTGCTCACCCATCTCCTCTTGCAAAAGGTGCATTCTTTGGGTGCAGACACTTCTCTGCTGCAAACTCCATTCTTAAAACTCAGGGAAGTGAAGAGATCAGCTGGTAGTTAGGTTTTACCTATCCCCAAAAATCAGAGATCCAATTCTTACTATAGTACTACCCTCTTCTGCTGCAATTTGATAATCTCCGGACATTCCCATTGAGAGTTCACAAAAGTTATTGCACTCCGCAAAATACTCTCTCTTAACTCTGTCAAAAAGATCTTTGAGGCCGGCAAATTCACCTCTTATAATATCTCTGTTTAATGTAAATGATGCCATTCCCATTAATCCACAAAATCTTATATTGGGAAATCTACCTTTTTGGTCCAGAATCTCTTTCAATTCATCCTGGTTTAGCCCCTGTTTTGTCTCCTCAGATGCAATAAATACCTGAAGAAGAATATCCTTTACCAACCCTCTCTTACCCGCCTCTTTATCAATCTCCCAGAGAAGCTTCAATGAGTCAACAGAGTGTATAAGCGACACTCTCTCTATTATCATCTTTATTTTATTGCTTTGAAGATGTCCAATAAAATGCCAGCGAATATCGCCTGGAAGTATATCCATTTTTTGCTTTAACTCCTGAGGACGGCTCTCTGCAAAATCTCTTATCCCTTCATTATATGCCAAAAGGATCTCTTGGATAGGCTTAAATTTAGAAACTGCCACCAGTTTTAACCCTGGCGGCAGATTCAAAATGAGTTTTTTTATAGAATCTAAATCTGTCACTTTTTGTTCTTTATCTGCTGTTGCTGCGCTCTGTAAGCATTGTCCAATCTCTCCTGAAACTTTGATTTCTTTTTAGGAGCGGCAGCTCTCTCTTGCAGCTTTGCATAAATCTTCTTTTCATCTACAAAGTACTTCCTGATTATCCAGGTCTGACCAATTGTTATTAGATTGGATAACATATAGTAGTAACTCAATCCGCTTGAGAAGTTATTACACAGAACAAGAAGAAAAATTGGCATAAAATAGAGTGACATATATTTCATCCCTGCCATTTGCGGACCTGCACTCATTTGGTCAATATTCATTCTAGAGTAGAAGTACATAGAGACAGCCATAAGAAGAGCAAAAAGACTTACATGATCTCCATATAAAGGAATTGTAAACGGAAGATCAAGTATTGAGTCATAAGCACTTAAATCTTCTGCCCACAAGAAACTCTCCTGCCTGAGTTCAAACGATGCTGGAAAAAAACGAAACATTGCAAAAAGAATCGGGAACTGTAGCAACATCGGCAGACAACCTCCAAACATACTGACTCCGGTCTTGCTATACAAAGCCATCACCTCCTGCTGCTTCTTCATAGAGTCTTCACTCTTTGGATATTTAGCATTAATCTTGTCAATCTCCGGTTTTAAAACCTTCATCTTAGCCGAAGATAGATATGATTTAATTGTTAATGGAGAGATTACAAGCTTAATAAGGATTGTAAGAAGAAAAATTATCAGACCGTAGTTATTAATGAACTTTCCAAGAAGATCAAAAACAAGAATAATTACATATCTGTTTATCCATCCAATAATCCACCCTCCGAGAGGTACAATCTTTTCGAATCCCATATCATAAGATTTGAGAGTCTTAAAGTGGTTAGGCCCGTAGTAAAATTCAAGGGGAATATTAACCTCCGGTCCGTCAATATATGGTATCTGCATATTAGCAGTACAATGCATAAGATTTCTCTGAGGATCTCCCTCCGGATAGACTCTGTAGGTAAGTACTCCACTGTTGAAATTATCCTTTGCAACCAGAATTGCTGAGAAAAACTGCTGCTGGAAAGCAAACCAGTTTACTTTTGTACGAAGCTCCTTAGTGGCATCATCTTTTCTAAGACCAAGATCATCAACCGATTGTGAATTAGGGAATTTGTATACAATGGTTGAGTAATTCTTTTCATTATCGTACCCCTTCTCCTGTCTCGGCAGATCCATACTCCACTCCATATCAAGATATGTCATATTGCGGGGAATATGTCTATTCATACCTACCATCCTGATATTGAAATCAATCATATAACTATCATATGGAAGAGTATATCTGTACTCGACAAAGGAGCTCTCATCCATATATAGCCGGTAGACCAATGAGGTATCACTTTGAGAATAGAGAGTAAATCCAAAGTTGGCAGTTGACAATTGCTGAGATGTGTAGAAGCTTAGAGAA
>JAUYTB010000106.1 GCA_030695305.1 Bacteroidales bacterium | reverse complement strand
TCGCCTTATGCTGGAGCTGATTCGCAAATATAAGGGTTCATTCAAAATTGCCTACTCTGTTTCGGGTGTTGTGCTCGATCAGTTTGAGAGATTCGCTCCGGAGGTTATTGATAGTTTCAAAGAGCTTGCAGAGACGGGTTGTGTAGAGTTTTTAGCTGAGACCTGTTCTCACTCTCTCTCCTCTCTCATCTCCCCGGAGGAGTTCAAGGCACAGGTTACTGAACACTCTCACAGAATTGAGTCACTATTTGGAATAAAACCAAAGGTATTTCGCAATACAGAGCTTATATACAGCGATTTGATAGGATCTATGGTGGCAGATATGGGCTTTACTGCAATGCTGACAGAGGGTGCAAAACATATTCTTGGATGGAAAAGTCCTAACTATTTGTATACAAATGCAATAAATCCAAGACTTAAATTACTGCTAAAGAACTTCAACCTGAGTGACGATATCGCTTTCCGCTTCTCCGACAGAAGCTGGTCAGACTGGCCTCTCACCACAGAGAAGTATGTGGCATGGATATCAGATACACTTGCTAAGGACGACATTGTTAATCTCTTTATGGACTATGAAACATTTGGAGAGCACCAAAGTGCATCCTCCGGTATTTTTGAGTTTATGAGATATCTGCCAGAGAGTATTTTATCAGGCACGTCGATTAAGTTTGACACCCCTTCCGGGGTTTGTAAGAGTCATCAGCCGGTAGCCCCTCTTCATGTTCCTTTTCCAATTTCATGGGCAGATGAGGAGAGAGATACAAGTGCATGGCTTGGGAATGAGCTTCAAAATGAGGCATTTAATAAAATTTATTCTGTAGAGAAGCGTGTAAAACAGACGAATGATTTTAATCTGATCTCTGATTTTCGTCGCCTTCAGGAGAGCGACCACTTTTACTATATGTGTACCAAATTCTTTTCAGATGGTGCTGTTCATTCTTATTTTAATCCATATGATACTCCATATGAGGCATTTATTAACTATATGAATGTTGTAAGTGATTTTATGCTAAGGGTAGATAGGGCGACTGTAAATAGTGTAGATACCGCTGGAACAGTTATTGCAGTTGAGAAGCCTCCTGTGAAAGAAAAAGTGGTACAGAGTGTAAAAAAAGCGCAGGAGAAAAAGGTTAAGCCACTTAAAAAAGAGAGTGTAAAGGCCAAAACAACAAAAAAAGAGAAGAAATAATTTATTAATAATATATAAATAAAATGTCAGAAAAAAAGCTTGTATCACCTGATTACCTTTTTGAGGTAAGCTGGGAGGTGTGTAATAAGGTAGGCGGGATACATACAGTGATTGCCACTAAAGCATTTAATCTTTCTAAGGAGCTTGGAAATAACCACATACTTATAGGGCCGGATGTTTGGAGAGAGAC
>JAUYTB010000105.1 GCA_030695305.1 Bacteroidales bacterium | reverse complement strand
AATAAGGGGACAACCGTGTCCCCTTATCTCTCTTTCTTTAAACCGTCGCAAATATATCAATAATTTTTAAATAAGACAAATTTTTTAATTTTATTGTAACTTTACAGAATGATAAGCAGATATAAAATAATTAATGATCCTGTTCATGGATTTATAGAGATACCCTCAGGAGTTGTATTGCAAATAATAGAACACCCATATTTCCAAAGATTAAGAGATATTAAACAACTTGGGCTTACCAATCTTGTATATCCGGGGGCAACACACTCTCGTTTATCTCATGCTCTGGGTGCAATGCACCTTATGAGAGAGGCTATCACAATCCTTAGGAACAAGGGGACAGATATTACCCCCCACGAAGAGGAGTCTGCGGCAGCTGCGATGCTTTTACACGATATTGGTCACGGACCTTTTAGCCATGCGCTGGAGAACAATATAATTGTGGGAGTTTCACATGAGCAGATCTCACTAGCCCTTATGAGAAGAATCAACAGAGAGTTTGGAGGTAAACTAGATACGGCAGTCTCTATCTTTGAGGGGAGCTATCCTAAGCAGTTCCTACATCAGCTGCTCTCCGGACAGCTTGATGCGGACAGACTTGATTATCTTAAAAGAGACAGCTTTTTTTCCGGGGTTGCTGAGGGTATGATAGGACTGGAGAGGATTATTAAGATGATGGCCATAGCAGATAATAATCTGGTAGTGGAGCAAAAGGGAATATACTCTGTTGAGAAATTCCTTATATCGAGAAGGTTAATGTATTGGCAGGTCTATCTGCATAAAACAGTAGTTGCAGCCGAACAACTTCTTACCCAAATCCTCTCAAGAGCCAGATCTCTTGCTGCAAAAGGAGAGGAGCTTGCCGGTTCGCCAGCGATACGTTACTTTCTTGTACGGGAGTTTACTCCGGAAAGCTTTGCAAAAGATGAGGTTCTTGAGATGTTTGCAAGACTTGACGATACCGATATTATGTCGGCAATAAAACAGTGGCAATTCTCTTTGGACAAAGTTCTCTCTGTGCTATGTAAAATGCTAACAGAGAGAAAGCTGCCAAAATTAAAGCTTTCAAATAACCCTATCTCAAACAGGGATTTTTCAAAAAGTTGCAGTGACTTTTATGCAAAAAATCCATGGATTGGAGATGATATATCCTGTTTTGTTAAAAAAGGCGAAGTTGAGAATAGGGGTTATGATGCCAAGGAGGGAGATATAAAGATTCTCACAACCCAAGGCGATATTGAGGATGTCTATCAGATTTCTGATATGCTCTCTGCGAAAGCTTTTTCCGGAATCACAAAAAAATATTTTCTTTGTACAGCAAACCTAAATTAGAAATCAATGGAAATTACAGCACAATATATTGCAGATCAACTAGGTGGAGATGTAAAAGGGGATCCCGGAGTTAAGGTATCCTCAGTAGCCCGCATTGAGAGTGGAAAACCGGGGACTCTTGTTTTTTTGGGAAATCCCAAGTATGAGAGTTATCTCTACACTTCCAAGGCATCAGTGATACTGCTCAATAGATCCTTCAAACCATCTGCACCTGTAAATGGAACCATTATTGAGGTGGATGATGTCTATCAGGCCATTGCCTCTGTACTGGAGCTGTTTAGTAAACTGAAAACAGAAAGAAAGAGGGGGAGGGCGCTAAGTGCAAAAATATCATGGAGTTCAAAAATTGGTAAGGGGTGCTATATAGGATCAGGGACAGTGATTTCAAAAAAAGCAGTAATAGGTAAAAATAGCCAGATCTATCCTCAGTGTTATATTGGAGAAGATGTTTCAATCGGAGATAACTCAATTATCTATCCCGGAGTTAAGATATATGCCGGTTGTGTAATTGGCTCACAGTGTATCATTCACGCCAATGCAGTTATTGGGGCAGACGGATTCGGCTTTGCTCCCCTTCCCGATGGAACTTTTAAGAAGATTCCTCAAACCGGGAATGTGGTAATTGAAGATAATTGTGAGATTGGAGCTAACACTACAATTGACAGAGCTTCAATAGGTTCTACAATAATACGGAGAGGAGTAAAGCTGGATAATCTAATCCAGGTGGCACACAATACCGAAATTGGAGAGAATACTGTAATAGCCGCTCTGACAGGTATCTCCGGGTCGGCTAAGGTAGGTAAGGGGTGTATGATTGGAGGACAGGTGGGAATAGCGGGCCATATCTCAATAGCAGACAACACAAAGATTGGAGCACAAGCAGGTATTATGTCAACTGTTAAGGAGGAGGGACGTTCAATAATAGGAAGCCCGGCTATCGATGCCAGAGAGTACTTCAAGTCCTATGCAATATTCAAAAACTTACACAAAAGATAGGTGAAATTTTGTAACTTTGCGGTTTAATATCGGTGAGTATAATTTTTATGCAAGATAAGCAGCAGACTTTAAGAAATATACATACTTTTAAAGGGAGAGGGTTACATTCCGGAGAGGATGTCACAGTAAGAATTATACCTGCACCGGAAGATCATGGTATAAAAATTAGAAGAGTCGATATCCCCGGCCATACAGCGTTTAACGTTAATGCAGAGATGGTTGGATCTACTCAAAGAGGAACTGTTCTTGAGCATAATGGAGCGAAAGTATCCACGGTAGAGCATCTCATGTCTGCACTTTTCTCTATGGGAATTGACAATGCGCTTATAGAGACAGACGGACCGGAGATACCAATTCTTGACGGAAGTGCGCAAAGCTTTGCGGAGGCAATATTTGCAGATGGAGCTGTTTATCAGAGCAGAGAGAGGAGATACTTAATTGTTAAGGAGCCAATATCAGTTAAGGATGCCAAAAGCGGATCCGAGATTACAATCTATCCCGATTCCGGCTTTTCCATTGAAGTTTTAACAGATTTCAACTCTAAGGTGATAGGTAATCAATATGCAAGATATACAACAGAAACTAATTATCTCACAGAGATAGCACCTTGCAGGACTTTTGTATTTCTTCATGATCTTGAGCCGCTTATAAAGAATAACCTTATCAAGGGAGGTGATCTTGATAATGCAGTTGTAATTGCAGAGAACAGAATAGAGGGCAAAGAACTTGACGCAGTTGCCCGTTTATTTAACAAAAGTGGGGTTGGTTCGATAGAGAGGGGTTATGTAAATATAGATGAGCCAAAGTTCTCCAATGAGTGTGCCAGACATAAATTACTCGACCTTTTAGGAGATCTTGCACTTGCAGGGATAAGGATAAAGGGTAGAGTAGTGGCTTATAAACCAGGACATAAAATTAATACAGATATAGCAAAACTACTTATTAAGATGGCTAAAGAGAGTTTAAATTCCAGGGACATACCACAGTTTGACCCAAATGCAGAACCTGTTGTTGATATTAACGGAATCAAAAAACTGTTACCACACAGACCTCCATTCCTAATGGTGGACAGGATTATCTCAATGACTCATGATGTTGTTGTGGGTATAAAAACAGTTGGGGTAAATGAGGGATACTTTATAGGTCACTTTCCCGATGAACCGATAATGCCGGGAGTACTGATAATTGAAGCGATGGCTCAAGTGGGAGGGATCCTTGTTTTGTCCGATCTTGAAGAGCCTGAGAGGTACTCAACATATTTTGCCAAGATAGATAATGCCAAATTCAAGAAAAAAGTTGTACCCGGAGATGTTCTTGTGATTAAGCTTACCTTGACAGCCCCTATGAAAAGATCGATTGTTTGTATGAAAGGGGAGGTATATGTTGGTAACACTCTTGCATGCGAAGCGGACCTTATTGCCCAGGTAATTAAGAACAAGTAATAACTCTATATGAATCAATCGTATATTCATCCAGATGCTAAGATTGGCAACAATGTTGTTATTGAGCCATTCTCATATATTGCCGCCAATGTAGAGATAGGAGACGGGTGTCAGATAGGGCCACACACCACTATTCTGGATAATGTTAAGATAGGTAAAAACTGCAGAATCTATCCGGGTGCGATAATCGGTGGAGAGCCACAGGATTATAAGTTTGGAGGAGAAGTAACCTATGTAGAGATAGGTGATAATACCATAATTAGGGAGTATGTTACCATAAATAGAGGCACACTTAAAAGCGGCAGAGGAACCACCAGAGTAGGGAATGGCTGTATGATAATGTCCTATGCTCATATTGCCCATGATTGCAATATTGCGGATAATGTTGTTTTGGTAAGTTATGTTGGAATTGCCGGAGTATCAGATGTAGATGAGTATGCCATTATTGGAGGGCACTCTGCTGCTCACCAGTTTACACGTATTGGTGCCCACTCAATGCTCTCCGGTGGATCAATGATTGGAAAGGATGTCCCTCCCTATGTGGTAGCAGGAAGAAGGCCACTCTCTTTTGGCGGTGTTAACGTTATTGGTCTAAGAAGAAGGGGCTTTTCTAACGAGAAGATTGATGAGATTAGGGATATCTACAAGGTTATCTATAATAATGGTCTCAATACATCGGATGCATGTGAAAAATTAGAGAGCAGCTTTGCTGACTCTCCCGAAAAAAGAGCGATAATTGAATTTATAAAAACCTCAAGACGGGGAATTATAAGGGGAAGTGTAGACTCTTTAGATGAATAATACAGCTTTGGCAGTACTCTCTACTGCCTATCTCCCTCCGGTTGATTACTTCAGGATAATAAGAAGTCATGAAGTTTGGCAACTAGAACAGTGGGAGAACTATCAGAAACAATCTTACAGGAGCCGTTGCGTTATTTATAGTGCTAATGGGCCACTCTCTTTGGTGATACCTATTGAGAGAAGAGATGGAATCTCTGTTCCTATAAGAGAGGTTAAAATAGATTATTCCAAAAACTGGCAGATAAACCACTGGCGGGCAATTGTATCGGCATATCGCTCATCTCCCTATTTCGATTACTACCAAGATGATTTTGCCCCTTTCTACAATAACCGCTATGAGAGACTCTTTGATTTCAACAGCAAGTTGACTTCTCTTTTATTGGATCTTACAGGTGCCTCTTCTGCTATAATGCTTACAGACAGATGGGAAGAGAGCCACGGAGAGAGTGATTACAGATTCAATATCCATCCAAAAAGAGAGTCACCGTGTAGTGTAAAAGAGAAAGGGCGATACCATCAGGTATTCGCCCAAAAACAGGGTTTTATTGCCAATCTCTCTGTTATTGACCTTCTCTTTAACGAAGGTCCAGAATCATATATCTATCTCTAAAATCTAAAACCAAGTGTAACGAGAAGATTCCATGCAGAGGCTTCAATAGATCCAACCGGTGCAGAGTGGTTGGTATAATCGTCATAAAGAGTAAATGATTCGCTGTTTGATAATCTCTTACGGAACCCAACATCTATAAATGACCCTTTTTTACCGGAGACTCCAATACCTCCGGAGATATACGTTAAATCGTTTCCAAAACTCTTTTCCGGATTGCTGTATAGAGTGTAGCCGGCTCTCAGAGCAATAGCTGGAAGAGGCTTTATCTCTACGCCTCCCCTTAAAATATGAGCTGCCTGGAAATTGGAAGAGATATAGCTATTTGCATCTCTGAAACCAAATTTATCACCATCCTCTGTGAGCATAGTTATGGTTGAGTAGTCAACACCTTCGTAATCTACACTAACAAGTCCTACTTTCCCAAATATATATGCGGCCCCAAGATTCCATCGGAAAGGGGAGTTTACCCTGTAGCTGTACTCACCCACGGGAGATAGTATCGAACTCTTATATCCGTCTGAGTATCTGGCATCTATCGTCTCATCCCACTCGTCTTTAATAAAATGCCATGTGGGAGTTGATATACTTCCTCCAAGTCGGAGACCGGCAACAGGAAGGGCAATAAAACCAACTTTGAAGTTGATTCCGGCGCCTTCTGAATTTTGTCTGTAGGTGTGTGTGAAGGAGGAGAATTTTGAGTCAAAACTCCCGGGTGTCTGAGCTATCTCAGAGTATTTTTGAAAATCACTGAAACTGATGGATTGAAGTGAAATATTGGCCCCTATAAAGAATCTGTCGGAGATATTTGCGCCTGTATTAAAGACAATTTCCGATAAACTGCCGCTCTTTTCACGGTAAAACTGCTGATTTAGAGGACCTCCCATAACAATCTGCATGTTTCTTATATTCTCGGTTGCTCCAATATAATCATAGTCTGAGTCCGGAAGTGGATCCAACAGGTTAGAGTTCCATGCAAGGATCTCTCTCCAGGATGCACCGGGAAAGTCATAAAAAGGATTCCAGCTATCATTTATATTTAGATTACCATTGAAAACTCCTCCTAAACCGTCTGCAAGCGACCCGAGCCAGCTAGACTGAGCATTAACTCCGCTTGAATAGGATCTGCTGTTATAGTTGTTTAGCTTATTGACTGCAATTCCAAAACTTATACTCTTTAGTCCGTATCCTGTGCTACCCACTTTGATTTTACCTACAAAACCAACATTAGAGATACCCGGTTTTAACCAGTTTTCGTTCTCTTTATTGTTTAGATACTGAGTTTTCACACTCTCATTTAAAAGTGACGGAGTGAATACAAACTCGGAGTAACGGAATATTGCAGATGAGGCGGGATTTATACTCATAGAGTATGTATCTCCCCCCAGTGAGGTAAATGCATTCCCTAATGCCATGGATCTTGCTGTCCCTTCGTATCTTAACTGCGAGAACCTTAATGCATCAAGTGCTCCCTGGGCAACTATAAGGTTTGAGAATAGTGCTGTCAATACTATTGTAATAACTCTCTTCATAATTAACGGTATAAAATGTACTTAAATCTACCTGCGGTATGCAGATCCGCTGCTACTGCTGCTTGAACTGCTACTGCTACTGCTACTGCTGGTTGTCCCGGAGGATGTATTGGATGATGATGAGGAAGTTGTAACGGTTGAGGTACTTCTTCCGTAACTTGCAGAGCTGTTGGATACAGAACTTCTTTGATCTGAGCTTGTAGATCTGGAGTTGTTTGCAGATGATCTTGACGAAGAGGCAGAGGTTGCTGTACTTCTTTGATTTTGTGAAGGTCTGAAGTTATTTGAAGAGATCTCGTCAGGCCGGCGCGAGCTGCTACTGTTTACAGTACCTGTGCTTCTCTGGGTATTTGTTGTACTCCTGTTTACAGTACCTGTATTTCTCTGTGTGTTTGTTGTACTCCTGTTTACAGTGCCTGTATTTCTCTGGGTGTTTGTTGTACTCCTGTTTACAGTGCCTGTGCTTCTGCTCTCTTGTGAGGAAGCTCTTCTTGAGACCTCTGTGTTGGCAGTTCTGTTTATCTCTGTTCCTGTCCTGCGGGCAGACTCTGTAGATGTATTACTACGGTTAACTCCGGTGCTCTCCCTTCTGGCGGCGCTTGTGTTACGGTCTCTGTTTTCTAGGGTAGCGTTGCCATCTGCTCTTACTTCACGTCTGTAGAGACTCTCTGTAGAACTGAGATTTCCATTGTAGAAATTATCACCTCTTACCTGCTCTACTCTTGCGCTGCTTCTTCTTGTAAGCCCATCATTAGACATATATTCACGATTATCTCCCCTTGTTTCGCGGGTCTCCCTAACACTCTCTCTTCTTCCGTAAAATCTGTCTCTTGTATATTCTGACGTGGAGATGTATCTATATGGATTACTATACGACCAAAATCCGTAATAATCGGAATGTCCATAAAACCAGGATGAGTAATACAGATCCCAAGGTCTCATTGGTAAGTTATTGTATCTCCACATATAGTCCATCCCTATGAAAGGGTCAATATGCCATCCGTAAGAGTGTCCGTATCCATATACAGGCCATGGTGAATTCCAATAGCAATAGTTCGAAAAGAATGGGCTTCGCCAGAAATGTCTGTTCATACGGAAATAATAGTAGTATGGATTATAACCGTAGTCCCAGTACCAAGGGTTGTAGGAGTCCCTGTAATTGAGTGTTATGTTCAAATAGTAGACAGGATTTTCGAATTTGGTGAGTCTATCCTCGAATGACTCGCCCGGATTTAGTATAAGATATGTCTTTTCGTCTTCCATATCTATCTCAACGTTTCCTGCACCATCTGTGTAGACAGCCTCAACAATTCGGCCATTTATAAATGCCTGATTGGACTCAAGAGTCTTTCCCCTGAGAGCTTTTAACTCCTGATCGCCATCTGTGTTAACTACAATATAACTCTTATTGTCTGGTCTTTGATATACGGCATCATCATACGATGCTGATGCATATCGGGTTGTAGTTCCACAAGAGCTAAGAATAAATCCTAGTATTATAGGAACAATAATTGTAATTGTGTTTTTCATCTTGCACCTCCTGTGTGTTTAAATTATTTTGTACTTTTGTGCCTTTATTGCAAAACTAATCAAAAATCGTACCACTTACACATAAAAATTAACTTATTATAACATAAAT
>JAUYTB010000104.1 GCA_030695305.1 Bacteroidales bacterium | reverse complement strand
GAAGACTACCACGTCGATAGGCTGTAGGTGTAAAGGCAGTAATGTCAAAGCCAAGCAGTACTAATCACCCGATAGGCTTCTTATTACAAAGTGTTAAGAAGACATACGCAAGTATCAAAAGCGAAACACTAGGACAGATATCTTTTCGATATTAATTTATCTCTCTCTTTACATAATATACCGCGCAAGCGACACCGTATTAAGGTGGCTATAGCGACGGGGTTCCACCTCTTCCCATTCCGAACAGAGAAGTTAAACCCGTTTGCGCCGATGGTACTGCTATACCAAGTGGGAGAGTAGGTAGCCGCCATTTTTTAGAGCCCGATGAGAAATCATCGGGCTTTTTTTTTTGGGGGGGGGGAGACCTTGGCAAGGGTTGTGGACCTTGCATGCAAATGTGGATATGCGGCTTGCAGTGTCAGCTAAGGAAAATCCTTCCCACCTAGGGCGGGTCCCCTCCCTATTCGGGAGCCAATGTTTTACTTAGCTGACACCTATTCGCCGCTATTTTGAAACTTTCAGCTCTGAGATTATTTGCCTTTTTGCAGAATATCAGGGAGTTAGCCCTTTTTAAGAATTTGGCTTAACTTGTTGGATAGCAGTGATATGGCAAATAATCTCGGAGCTGAATTACAGCCCGTGGGGAGAGTGGTCATTGGCAAAGCGGTCCACAACCCTTGCCAAGGTCTCCATACTTAAATCTGTATTGTGCAGTTTTCTACCGGGACTTGTATTTCGGTGAGCCATTCGCTCTCATGCTCCTTGTTCCAGATACCGTCGATGTAGCAAAAACGAGGTTTTTCAGTAATCCTGAATCCGTTTTTTTCGATATGCTGATAGAGTGTGGCGAATGATTCCGGAAGAGCCTCATAAACACCAAAGTGATTGATGCATACTGCTGTTTTTACGGCAGGAATATCTTTGAATGTTATCATTTGTGAGTCCTCTTTACGTTGGGCAACAGCTTCAAAGTATTCAATATCAATGTTGGTACTGCAATACTCTTCGTTGTGGTCTACTGTAAAACAGTATTCAGGGTTTGCACATTCGCACCCAAGCCTGGCCATCTCCGGTCCAATAACATTGGGACAGAGGTTAAACAATTCTTGATAGCCACTAATTACTCTTCTGTGGGTGGCTGCTGTTACCGCAGGTAATGATTTGATAAAAATTTGCTCCATAATCTCTCGTTTTTGTAGCTTATCTTCAAGCTTTAAGAGTTCGTCTGCCCTTCTTTTGAGATTACCAATTTGGTCCATACACTCTTTCAGTTTTTGCTTAATCTCATCAACCGATGGCATCTCCCTGCCATCTTCTAAAATCTCCTTTATCTCTTCCAAAGAGAAACCAACCCCTTTCAGATAAATAATAAGATTCATTTTGCTAAGTTGATCAACTGTGTAGTACCTGTAACCAGTCCACTTATCAATCTCGTCCGGGACAATCAGACCAATCTCTTCATAGTGGCGAAGTGTTTTAACCGTCACCATGTTTAGCTTTGAAAATTCGCCGATTTTAAATTTAATTTTTGTTCTGTTCATAAACTTGCGCAATGTTTACGGGTGCAAATATACTCCCTGCCCTTAGGTACGAGTCAAGAGATTTGTGATAAATATTTCAATCGAAGCAATACAAATATTTATTGAATAGAGCCGATACACTCCTCCACCGAACTAAGATAGCTTCTCCCAAATAGATTCAGATGATTCATAAGGTGATACAGTTTATAGATTTTTTCTCGTTCTCTCCAACCGGGCAAAAGTGGATACTCTAAATCATATGAGATAAAGAAGTCTGAGGTGAATCCCCCAAAAAGTCTGCACATAGCAAGATCTGTTTCGCGATGACCATAATAGACTGCAGGATCGATTAATACAGCATTATCTTCTGTGTTGCAAATAAAATTACCATACCATAAATCTCCATGTAAAAGTGATGCTCCCTCTTCCTCCATCCCATTAAGTGTTGATGAGATATTACTTTCAATTTTTAGGAATCCTCTATTAATGGAATAAGTTGTCAGATTGTTTTTTTCTGCAAGCAAATATTGGAAAAGTAATCTTTTATTAAAGAAAAAATCTGCCCAGTTGCACATCTCTGTACCATTGGCAATGTTAAGCTGAGGCGTGGCTCCAATGAAATTATCTTCCCAAAAGCCATATTGGGATGATTTGTATTTATGAAGTTTTGCCAGTAATTTACCAAATTTGCTAAATAATTGTGAAGATGGTTTTCTTGATTCTATTTGTACTGTAGATATGAAATCTGTTCCAAATGATACAACTTTAGCTACCATTAGAACATCTGCTCTTGCCAGCTCATTAAGAGAGTTTGCTTCACATCGGTAATAATCTCCTTCAGGACCGGTTTTAGTGTGAATTTTGCTCATATTATGGAGTAGTATACATATTTCGGAGCATCACCACCCAGC
>JAUYTB010000102.1 GCA_030695305.1 Bacteroidales bacterium | reverse complement strand
GCTGGGTGGTGATGCTCCGAAATATGTATCCAATTTATTCATAATGGGTAATATGTTATATTATAAAACAAAAATAATATTTATATCCAAAAATTTTACCATCAGCAAAAGAGAAGGTAACTCCCTTTTTGGTATGACTTAATGAGGTGCCACTCGTCGAAAAAAAATACTACATTCGCATTAACGTAACTCCCGTTACGGTAATAGTTGTTACGGTAATAAAATGTTGAGGTGAAATTTTATAATAGACACCACAGTCAATACTTCCATTTTAAAGCGATATGCAAAACATTTGGGATTCAACAAAAGATAAGTCTAAAATCATGTAGAGGAGATGTAGATTATCGGAGGGATACTATGTGCAGCGCCATGTATTCTATTTTTTTGTAATAAATTCTAATCAAGGAATACTTTAATAGAAACAGATGTAAAAACATGAAATCACAAAAAGAAAAATTTCTCGATATAATTACAAATTATCAAGGAATTTTACACAAAGTCAGTTGGGTATACTTTAAAAATAAAACTGACAGAGAAGATAATATTCAAGAAATCTTTTATCAGCTCTGGAAATCGTACCCAACGTTAAAGAATGAGAATAGTATAGGTTCATGGATTTATGCTGTATCAATAAATACTTCTTTATCAAGGATTAAAAAAGAATCCCGATTAGAATACAGGGAAACCATTCCTGAATTATCTGATAAATCAGATTTTATTGAGGATTTATCAAAGAATGAATCATTAAAACTACTCCTGAATGCAATATATAAACTTGATGAGCTTGACAAATCAATCATGTTGCTTTATTTGGAAGAAAAAAGTTATGATGAAATCTCGGAAATCATCGGTATTTCAAAATCAAATGTTGGTGTTAGAATCAAAAGAGCAAAAGAATCATTGAAGGTATATTTAAATAAATAAAATCATGGAAAACTCAGAATTGCAAAAAATATGGAAAACAATTGATAATGAGATTAGTCCAAAATCTAAGGATGAGCTAAATCTACTATTAAAATCAAAAGCGAAACAGACATTAAATAAGTTCATTGTAATTTTAAGCACCTCTATTTTAACAAGTATCGGTTTGATAATCTTTTTGTTAATAACTTCATTAAGGCGACAGGACGATTTAATATATTTAATCAACAATGCAGTGCTTGGATTACTTGTGATAGTTTCCATTATCTCAGGAGTTTTATCTTGGTATAAAATTCAAAATAACAAATTCAGTCTTCCTCTAAAAGATTGGTTATATGAAAGAATAAGTTTGTTATCTAAATGGTTAACAGGGAAATTTAGCAAACTTTATTATTTCGTAATCCCAATACTTTATTTTTTAACACTCCTCTCAATTCATGTATATTTTGAAAACAAATCATTTATTGAGGTCTTAAATACTGAGGAATCTATTATAGGTCTCATTATCTCTACTCCAATAGGTCTCTTTGTATCATTTTTTGCTGTTAAGAAAATTCGTCGGTATCAATTACAAAATCTAAATTTTCTCAAAGATTTGTATAGCCGTCTTTAAGAGGGACCAAGGTTCCCAAAAGGGGACCAACCCCACCGACTGCCATTATTTATACAAAATGTTAGTGGCTGGGGTTCTTATATTCAATACCATATTTGTCAAATAGTGTCGTCAGATATTTAATTCCGCCAATCACACCCAAATTCCCCTCTTGTCCTGAAACAATTCCGACTAAATAACCATTATTATCTATAACAGGAGAACCACTTCTTCCTGCCGGATGAGTATCTTTTTCTAATGGTTTGATATAAAAATAGTCACCTAAATTCATAAAGCACTGCATTTTAAACAATTCTGGCTTGCTATTATCCTTCTGCATCTTTCCCCATCCTACTGCATAAACAATCTCATTGCTCTTTACAGGTGTATATCTAATCTTTAATGGGTGTAATTGATTATTATGTCCATCTATCTCAAAAATAATCCAATCACGGACTTTTAATGTGTTAAACTGACCAATCTGTTCGTTTGGGTCTGTATTTATTAATCGTTTAATAGTCACAATTTTTTCTTTATGGTTCTTTGGGTACATATTCCAATAATTAAATTTATTACCCAAATCAATACTGTTTAATCCAAGTTGATATTCAAAAACCATAAACAGATGTTTACACGAAACTCCTATTGTGTCAAATCCGGTATTTATGAGAAATGAGTTTGCAATATCATAATATGTTGTGTCAGTAAAACTAATTTCATTCGTTAATGCAAAATCTGGCCATAATGAAATTGGTCTTTCAATCCAAGGTTCTTTAATAAACTGAGGTGAATTCTGACACCCAAACAATATCATTGTACTTATTAAAATCAAGGTTACATTCTTCATTATCATTAGGTTTATATTTTTCGGAATAATGTATCTTAAACTTACCCCCGCCTCTAAAAAATGTGTTATGTAGCTATGCCGTAGGCAATCTGCTTTTTACTCTCTTGCTCCATATTTCGCTCCTCATTTGTATGAATTTAGGAGTTAAGCAATTCCCATTTTTTCTTATTAAAATGCCAGAATATTAATGAGATAATTAACACAAAAGCACAAAGTACCGGCGTTTTGAACGACTCAATAATACCTCCCATAACAAGTTTGGGCGAAATATCGGTTGTTTCAATCATCACTTCAAGTGCATGAATCATACCTGCAATTTGATTAAGAATTCCAGAGATGAAAACAACAACACCCAAAACAATCATCGAATCGATGTTTGTTTTCTTAATGGTTTTGTTTTTAAACCAATATAGTTGAAC
>JAUYTB010000093.1 GCA_030695305.1 Bacteroidales bacterium | reverse complement strand
CATGCCGGAGGATATCTTAATACAACAATTTCTGGCTGTAACACCAGAAAATATCACGGACTTCTTGTCCTTCCAATTGAGAAATTCAGAGGCGAAAAGCACGTATTGCTCTCCTCTCTGGACGAAACACTTATACAGCACGGCAAGGAGTTCAACCTTGGCATACACTGCTACGGAGAGATTTACGAGCCAAGAGGTCACAAGTACATAACTAATCTTGAGATAGATAAGGTAGTAGCAATAACCTATGCCGTAGGAGGGATGGTTTTAAGGAAAGTTATGATGTTGTGCAATCGTGAAGATCAGATTCTTATCCGGTACACACTACTTGAGGCTAACTCACCCACAAAGCTGCGTCTTAAACCATTTCTGGCATTCAGAAACATTCACGCCCTCTCAAAGGCAAACAGTGATGCCAATACACGCTACACAGAGATAGAAAAGGGAAAAAGTTTTTGCCTTTACGACGGATTTCCCCCACTCAACATGCAAATCAATACCACGAGTGAGTTTATATCATCACCGGACTGGTACTACAACATAGAGTATAAAGAGGAGAGCCGGAGAGTTTTCGAGTCAAAAGAGGATCTTTTTGTGCCCGGCTACTTTGAGTTCCCTATTAAAAAGGGGCAAACAATAATCTTTTCGGCATCCGTAAAAGAGGAGAACCCCTCTAGATTCAATCTAAAATTTGAAAAAAACCTTAAGGAGAAGCACCATAGAGACAGCTTTAAAAATTGTCTTAAAATATCTGCAGGACAGTTTATTACAAAAAGAGGTAAAGATGTTATGGTCTATGCAGGGTACCCTTGGCTAGACTATAAACTCAGGGATACACTCCTATCACTCTCCGGGCTTACACTCTCTGCAACCGGCGACAAAAAGAGCTTTATTGAGGCAATTGAGACTATAATAAGGGAGAGGCGAAATGAGTTGACAGGGAGGTCAGCACAGGCAGATGTCCCTTTATGGCTCTTCTGGACTCTTCAGCAGTATATAGATTTTACCGGAGAGGGGCGTGAGATATGGAAAAGATACGGAGCTCTGCTTATGGAGATACTTAACTCATATATAGATGGATCCAAAGAGAATATCACTATGCATGAGAACGGACTGTTGTGGGCAGAGGAGAGGGGTGTTGCACTCACATGGATGGATGCATATGCACATGGCTATCCCATTACAGAACGTTCTGGTTATCAGATAGAGATTAACTCATTGTGGTACAATGCAATCTGTTTAGCAATGGAGCTCTCTGCTGCTTCGGGAGAGAGTATGGAGCACTTGAAATGGGACGATACAAAGAGCAGAATAGAGAAGAATTTCATAAGAGCTTTTAAGATTGAGGATAGAGAGTATCTTGCAGACTATGTAGGACCTGAGGGACAGAACAAGTTTGCAAGGCCTAATCAGTTGTTTACTTGTGCATTTAATTTCTCTCCATTAGATGATGAGACTAAAGCTGTTGTACTTAGGAGCGTAGAAAAAGAGTTGCTTACAGTAAGGGGAGTCAGGACCCTCTCTCCCAAAAACCCATTGTACAAGGGGGAGTATGACGGAGATCAGCTTACCCGGGATATGGCCTATCATCAGGGAACAGCAAGAGTATGGCTTCTTAGTTTCTATATAGAGGCAATGTTTAAGATTTATGGCAGCACATTTCTTTTAAGGGCAAATGAGCTTGTCGATGCTTTTGAGGAGGAGATCTCTCTTCACTGTATAGGATCTATATCTGAGGTTTTTGACGGAGACCCTCCGCATCAGCCACACGGATGCACCTCCTATGCCCCTTCGGTGGCATCGCTGCTAAGATCTGTAAGACTTATAGAAAAATTTAAAAACTCTCTCTGATGAAGGTATTAATGTTTGGGTGGGAGTTTCCCCCGCATATTTCCGGAGGTTTAGGAACTGCCTGTTATGGACTTACCAAAGGACTTACAAACAATGATGTTAAAGTGCTTTTTGTTATGCCGTCAGCTTCGGGTGATGAGGATAAAAGCGCTGCCGATATTATTAGTGCAAGTGATATTGAGGTTTCTGAAAGCTGCAGGAATGTTAAGGATTTCCTTGAAAAGGTCCAGTTTATCAGAATTGGCTCCAACCTTGTACCTTATATGGATCCGGTTATGTTTTCTGAGATGCTGTCCCATCTTAAAGAGGGGCAGATAGAGGATTTCAAACTCGGATTTGGCCAGAAGTACACTTTTTCCGGCACTTATGGCAAGAACCTCATGGAGGAGGTTGTCAGGTATGCACTTGTAGCCGGGGAGATTGCTCTTCGTAACGATTTTGATGTGATTCACGCTCACGACTGGCTCACCTATCTTGCAGGGGTTGCTGCAAAAAGAGTTAGCGGGAAACCCCTTGTTGTCCATATGCATGCAACAGAATTTGACCGTAGTGGAGTCAATATCAATACAGAGGTGTACGATATTGAAAAGATGGGAATGAGGGAGGCCGACAGGGTTGTTGCAGTGAGCCACCTTACACGAAATATTATTATCAATAAAT
>JAUYTB010000073.1 GCA_030695305.1 Bacteroidales bacterium | reverse complement strand
ATCTGATTTGCAACTTTTCTGTCAATTTTTACACCTTCGATAATAGCATTCTGTACAGCGTCAAAAGCTTCGGCAGAGAGGTATCGTCGCATCTTCTCAATATCAAAGACATTCTGACCAAAATATTGAGATACAGGTTGTTTCTCAACATAAAACCTCTCAGCCTTGTGGCTGGAAAACTCATCTAAAGCCCTTTTTCTGAAACTGCTCATCTTTTTAATAATAGTATGAAAGTTATTAATCGGGCAAATGTAGTTATATTTTTAAAAAAATACGGCCATTTTTTAATACTTTTGCCGCACAATAAAATAATACAAATATGAAACAGATTCTCAGTTTTCTAATCATTTTATCTGCACTCTTCTGCCCGCAGAGTCTCACATCTCAACACAACAACATACAACGGTATGTCAACAGACTCCAGTCTGATACCCTCTTTACAGATGCAGTTGTCGGGATAATGGTAATGGATTCAAAAGGGAGAACAGTAGCCTCCTGGAATCCTGATATGCCTCTTCTGACTGCTTCTACAATGAAAACCATAAGTACAGGTATTGCATTAAAGGTACTGGGCAGAGATTTCAGATTCTCTACAAAACTGGGATATAAAGGGTATATTCAAAACGGAGTTCTTTACGGAGATCTCTATATTATAGGGGGTGCTGACCCCACTTTGGGATCAAGAGACACCCTTGCAATACCGATAGAGGAGCTTTTTAAAGAGTGGAGAGAGGCCATTACCGGTGCCGGCATTAGAAGGATAAACGGATCTGTTGTTGCAGATGACAGATTTTTTGAACACGAGATTGTGCCAACGGGTTGGGCATGGAGTAATCTGGGCCCCTCTTACGGGAGTGGAACATCCGGTCTCTCATTCAGTGAAAATCTTCAGTACTTTAGCTTCATCCCGGGAATCAATGAGGGAGACAAAGTTACTATGAATAATCTCTTTCCAAAAATCCCAGGAATGGAGTATAGAGTTGGTATTACAACATCCGGGAAAAACAGAGGAAACAGAACATCCTACTATGTTTCGGACCTTTCAAAAGTAGGATATTTCAAAGGAACAATTTCACAGTCACTTGAGCCTGCCTCTGTAACTGTATCAAACAAGTTCCCCCATCTTAGCTGCGCTGCCGAGTTTCGCGACTACCTATCGGAAAATGGAATATATAGTGATCCCGAAATAGTCTGTGCAAGAGAGCGGGATATGGATAAATATGAGAATATATTTATTTTTCATGAGACATTTTCGCCTTCAATTACATCCATCGTAAATGTAACAAACAGAATAAGCAACAACTTCTATGCAGAGACTCTTCTTAAAATGATAGGAAAGATGGTTACAGGAAGCGGATCCTATGATTCGTCCAGAGTTGCTGTGGTTAGGGAGATGAGTGCACTCGGAGTTAAAACCAAAGGATTCAGTCAGAATGACGGAAGCGGACTCTCCAGACAGAACTATGTCTCTGCAAGATTTTTCTGCAATTACTTCCGGCAAATGGAGAACAGTGAGATATTTGACATCTTCTTTAACTCACTACCACAACCGGGAGGAGCCGGAACACTAAAAAGTGTGCTAAGTTCTGTTAAACCTATAGATAAAGAGAGAATTCATGCTAAGAGCGGCTCTCTTGCAAATGTTAGATGCTATGCAGGGTATGTAAGGAGAAAAAATGGCGAGCTTATGACTTTTGCTATACTTACAAATAATTTCTCTGCAAGAACAGCTCAAATGCAGGTTGGTATAGAGGGGTTTATGGAAGAGTTAATAAAGTATTAGAACATTTTTTTTATTAATTACTATGTTTTATCTATATTAGTTCTCTAATTGTATAACAATGTAAAAGCAAAAACTACGAAATCATAATTTAACAATAAAAATACTGAGATGTTAACACTTTCTAAAAAAGCACATCAGATGCCGGCCTCTCCAATAAGGAAATTAGTGCCTTATGCAGATGCCGCCAAGAGAAGAGGGGTAAAAGTTTATCACCTTAACATTGGCCAGCCGGACATAGCATCACCCAAAGAGGCACTCGATGCAGTAAAAAATGCAAATCCTGTTCTTATCCCTTATCCTCACTCAGCTGGGATAGAGAGTTACAGAGAGGGGTTGGCAAAGTATTATCAGGGAATCAATATCAATGTAACTGCTAATGAGATAAATATCACCAACGGAGGAAGCGAGGCGCTTCAGATTGCCTTGGCTGTTACCTGCAATCCCGATGACGAAGTAATTGTAATGGAGCCATTCTATACAAATTACAACTCCTTTGCTGTACAGAACAGTGTTGTACTAAAACCAATTAAGACAAACATAGAAGATGGTTTTGCGCTACCTGATGTTGCTGAGTTCGAAAAGCTAATAACCCCAAAAACAAAAGGAATTATCATTTGTAACCCCGGGAATCCAACAGGGACTCTCTATAAAACAGAGGCGCTGAAAAAACTTGGAGAGCTGGCTAAGAGACATGAGCTATTTATCTATTCCGATGAGGTTTACAGAGAGTTCTGCTATACAGACGAGCCTCACTTCTCTTGTATGCACTTGGAGGGTCTTGAGCAAAACGTAATCCTTCTTGACTCAGTATCAAAAAGATATAGTTTATGTGGAGTGCGTATCGGTGCAATTGTTTCAAAAAACAAAGAGGTTATGAATGCTGTTTTGAGATATGCTCAGGCAAGATTGTGCTCTCCTGCATATGGACAGATGGCTGCAGAGGGTGCCCTAAACACCCCTAAGGAGTACTTTGCCGCTGTGCGAAGTGAGTATATCAATCGTCGTGACGTAATGATTGATGCCCTTAACAAAATGGAGGGAGTTACATCTCCAATGCCAATGGGAGCATTCTATACAATTGCAAAACTACCTGTAGATGACAGCGATAAATTTGCACAATGGCTCCTCGAGGAGTTCAGTTACGAAAACCAAACTCTAATGGTAGCTCCCGCAGCCGGTTTCTATGCCACTCCGGGAAAAGGGAACGATGAGGTTCGTATTGCATACGTTCTTAAAATAGATGATCTCAAAAATGCCATGAAGTGTCTTGAAGTGGCACTTAAGCAATATCCGGGCAGAACAATATAGATTTGTTGTTTGCCAGATAAATCATCGATCCCGTGATTTTAAAAACAATTTGTTGTTAAAATCACGGGGTCTTTTTTTGTACAGCAACCTATAAAAACTCAGCTATGCGATTAAGAGCCAGAATTATCATTAGAACAAGAAACTCAACTCGCCTTCTCTTCTTAATATCCTTTAGTGAGAGGTACTCCATAAAGACAAAGCTCATAGGCAAAGCGATAACAGCAGTAAATGCACCCTGTATATCTCTATAGAGCAGAGAAACTGCTATCAATAGCAGCATCAGGGTAATATTTCTTACCACCCCGATAGATTTTACCACTTTATACCTGCTTATAACACTCAAAATTGAGATTACTGAGCGTGCAGTTATTATTGCCATAAAGAGAGCCAATATAAAATTGGCAACACTATCCAGTTTAAGATAAGGAGCAGAAATATCAGATATTCTTGAAATTAGCAGATCCATAAAGATGGCAGCATCATCGAAGAGGATGTATCTCAGGGAGATAATAAAGATATATGGAGTAACAGCAGCACTAACGGCAACAAGGATACTTCTCATTGCAAAAGAACTTGTTACAAGCGAGTAGTAGAGTATAAAAGGGATAACGAACACAATATGAATCTCCATCAAAGAGGCGCAAGAGATTAGAAATATTGCCGAAAAGAGCTCCTTCTGGCCATCCTTTGTATGCATAGAGAAGTATAACGACCACAGGAGTAGAGGTGCAGCTGCCACCGCTCCGGTAAAAAAAATTGCTTCGGGAGAGGAGATGGCAAAAATGAGATAGAACAGGGATAGTGAAAGTGATCTTTTACCGCATGAGAAGATCTTCTCATTAACAATAAAGATACTCACAGATGTGAATGAGAGAAGAGCTATACAGAGGAGCACAGAAAATGTAGTGGAGAGAGAGTCTGCATCTATAAAACCTGCCAGGGCAGGGATAAAACTTGCCTGATATGGGTTGCTTAATCCGTCCGATAAATAGAGAGAAGAGAGAAACAATCCGACAAAAAAGAGCCCTAAAAAAAGGGGAGAGGAGACAAAACGATATTTTTTTTCACTTCCCATAACTTCGCTGTTCTTCTACTCTATAATAGGTCCAGACCTATATCCTTTCTGTAAAACATATCCTTGAAGCTTACTCTTCCCGCTTGAGAGTACAACAACTCCCGACCATGCTCAATTCCGTCCGAAAGGAGAGTAAGAGCCAGAACTCTTCCTCCGGATGTTATCAGTTCGCCATCTTTTAGGGCCGTTCCTGCATGAAAAAGAGTACCTTCATCAACTCTCTCTGTACCCTCTATTCTGTACCCCTTTACGAAACTACCCGGGTAGCCACCCGATACCATAACAAGAGTCAAGGCGTACTCTTTGGAGATAACTATCCTCTCCTGATCCAGCGTCTCATTACCAACAGCAATAAAATGAGAGAGAAGGTCACTTTTTATTCTTGGCATAACAGCCTCAGTTTCGGGATCTCCCATTCTTACATTATACTCAATAACATACGGTGTTCCCCCGCAATTCATAAGCCCAATAAAGATAAATCCCTTATAATCTATACCTTCGCTTTTCAGACCCTCAATTGTGGGAATAACTATGCTCTTTTCGGTTAGTTTAATAAAATCGGAATCTGCAAACGGAACAGGTGAAACTGC
>JAUYTB010000080.1 GCA_030695305.1 Bacteroidales bacterium | reverse complement strand
ATAACCAATCCGGATGCAAAATATGACTCAGAGGGGACAGGAGGCATAATAAATATTATTACAAAGAGAGAGAACAGTGAGGGTTTTTCACTCAACTCCAATATTAATTACGGTGCCACCGGCAGAGTTAACGGAGATATTATGCTGTCATTGAAAAGCGGCCACTGGACATTTGGGGTTAACTACTCTGGCAAATACCATCAGGAGAGGGTAAACAGCGAACTGCTAAGACATTTTTATGCATCAAATAACTCCATAGAGCAGATAATTCTCTCAAGCCAAAGACAGATTAACAACTCTCTTATTATAAATGCAGCCAGACGTTCGACCAGAGGAGATCTTTTTACCCTTAATTTGAAGTTTCTAAAACCGGATATATTGAACAACCAAGTAATTACAAATATAAACTCTACTCTTGCCGATATCAGTTTTGTAAACAGGAGAAATGAGTTCCACCATAAAAGAAGAGTAGGGGAGATTATTGCAGATTATAAGAGAGTCATTAAAAAAGATATAAGCGAAATATCATTTAGAGGATCATACTCCGGAACAAAAGGGGAGAGACCCGGAAATTACTATGAAGATGGAGTTTTTGTTCAGAGATCGGAAGGGGGAGGTCATCCCGCCAACTTTACTCTCCAATCAGATTTTAGTACTAAGATTCCCAGAATAGGTCTAATAGAGAGTGGTTTAAAGTTTTTTCATAGAGGAAATACATTTCGCTTCGATTCTTACCAGTACGATTCAGTTACCGGAGAGTGGGTCTATAATAATTTCTTTAGCAGCGATCTTACACATAGTGAAAATATTTATGCTGCTTACATTAACTACTCAAAAAATTTAAAGAGCAATGTTTCACTCAAACTTGGTGCAAGAGCTGAGTATGGAACCTCATATCTAAATGTGATTAAGGAGTCCCAGGAGATAAGGGACAATAATCTCTTTATCTCTCCTTTTTTGCTCATTAAGAAGAGCTTATCAGAGAGTTCATCTGTAGCATTCTCTGTAACAGGTAGAGTAACACGTCCTAACTATCCTCAGATAAACCCTTTTGTTAATATGATAGATAAAAGCGTTTATGAGACCGGAAACAGGAACATAAAACCGGAAACGGCCTACAAGGCAGATTTTGCTTACAACTATACGCGTAACGGATATAATATCTCAGCAACTCTCTACTATACAACAATCTCCGGCTTCATAACTCAGATATCATCTCTTTATCAAGATGATGCTCTTATGCTGACATATATTAACGGAGATAAGAGCAATAGGGTTGGAGTTGATTTAAATGGGAGGTATCGTTTTTCAAAAGTATTTACAACATCTTTGAGTAGTAATATTTTTTACGGAGAGACTAAAGGTTTTTATAACAATTTTGACCTTGCAAGCAGCAGCATAATGTGGTCCGGCAATATAGGGCTAAATATATCACCCTCTAAAAAAGATGATATTCAACTTCAGTACTTCTACTCATCGCCATTTACCTATCCTCAGTTCAAAAGTAGCCACGTGCACTATATGGATGTTGCATATAAAAGATCTCTTATCAATAATAGAATTATTGCATCTATATCTATATCAGATATATTTAACACCAGGAAATGGAACATTAACTCCGATAACTCTATCTATTCGTTAAGAAACAACAGCAAAAACCAGAGCAGGGTACTTTGGCTGGGGTTATCGTTTAATTTAAATAATATGCAGATATCAAGACAGCCCAAAAGAGAGGATGATTCAGAGGCAGGCGGGCTAATAAGATTGGGTTACTAGAACTTTGTGGTTCGAAAATTGTTATAGTAGTTTTAATAACAGTTATATTAAATTTAACATTCAACGATATCATGAATTTTATTAAAACAATAGTTGGAGTATTTGCCTCCATATTTGCATCACCTTCGTTTGCACAGAGTCCGGTAACTCCGCCAGTGGATTTTTACTCGCTCTCATTCAAAACAATCAGCGGAGAGACCTTTAAGTTTGATAAACTAAAGGGGAAGAAGGTACTTATTGTTAATACTGCGTCTAAATGCGGCTACACTCCTCAGTTTAAAGAGTTAGAAGAGCTTAGTCTCAATTATTCCGATAAACTTGTGATTATTGGATTTCCATCTAATGACTTTGGAGCCCAGGATCCCGGTACTAATCAGGAGATACTGGAGTTTTGCGAATCCAACTATGGCGTAACATTCCTGATGATGGAGAAGTCCTCTGTTAAGGGAGATGGTAAGAACAAAGTTCATCAGTGGTTATCAGAAAAATCAAAAAATGGATGGAACTCTTCCGAACCATCTTGGAATTTTGGAAAGTATCTTATAGATGAGAAGGGGAGACTGGTTGCATTCTATCCATCAAAGGTTAAGCCAATGTCAGAGGAGATTGTATCAAAGATTAGATAAACTTTTCACCAATTATTTTTTGATAGCTGGCGGAGACACTCAAATCGGGAACTCCATCAATATCCATCTCAAGGAAGAGGCCCTCGCGGTCTCTTCTTATTACTTTTACACGCTCCAGATTAACAAGGGTTGAGCGGTGACACCTTACCACTCTGCCTCCTGTCAAATCTCTCTCGATACTCTTTAAAGTATTCCTTAGGAGATATTTTTTTATCTTCCCTTTGTTTGAATAGTAGATTACTACATAATTGTCAGATGACTCTATATAGAGAAGGTCGCTGCTATTTACTGATAATCTCAGAACTCCCTTTTCATCTTTTAAAGTAATGTTCCTAGGGGAGATCTCATCGGGAATCCCCTCTTTTTCTATTATTTCCAGTTTGGATGAACTCTCTTTCCAACCAAAGTAGAACCACAGAACAGTATAGGGTAAAAGGAGGACAAGGGCTGTATTTATGAAAGATGACTGGAACACCTCCATAGTATCTTTATCACGGCTAATAGAGAGGGTATAGATAGTATAGAAAAGGGACATAAATGTAATCTCCGATAAAACCCATATTGAGTATTTCCAATATGAGACAGGATGTCTCCGGCTATAAAGATACATGATTATACGACTGATAATAACAACAAGAACACCCGTTAGAATCACAAGAGAGGAGTAGACGAAGAACATAAACTCCGAGACCGGATACCAGACAAGAGATGAGAATGGTTTGTATATATTGATAAAAACAAGAGCGAAAATGGCAGTGAAAGAGACCAGTCTCACAATGTTCCTTTTATCATTTATATATCCGGGTATATTCATCTTTGCAAATTTATTAATTATTCGCCACTATATTCGTTTTTTTACCCCATATAACCCTTTTTTATCCCAAAGCGGTTACTTGTAAACCATAAATTTTTGGAAAGAGCATTCGCAACCTTTATTTGTATAAAAAAGTGCGATGAAAGAGTACACATTACAATTTGAGGAGAGTTTAGGAAGGGATGAAATCTTCTCTTCCAGAAGCGGTATAAGAGTCCCTCAATTACTGACCACCCACGATAACGAGATAGCAGAGAACAGAAAGTTCGATTATAATGTCCTTGTTCCCGATAATAACAAAGAGGGTAGCAGAGTTGAGTCTGCCATAATCCTGTTTCACGGATTAAACGAAAGAAGCTGGGAGAAGTACCGTCCGTGGGCAGAGTATCTGGTAAAAAACACAGGTAGGGCAGTAATTATGTTTCCTATTGCAATGCATATTAACCGATCTCCCGGAGAGTGGGCTAACCCGAGAGAGATGCAGAGATACCTGGGAAGAGATCTCACACAAAAGATAGGTAATGAAAATCTTAGCTTTGCAAACTATGCACTTAGCACACGCATAAAGGCAGATCCGTTTCGCTTTTACCTCTCCGGCAGGGAGACCATATATAATATAACCCAGCTAATGAGCGAGATAAGAGATGGAAAGAGCACACTATTCTCACAAGGGTGCACTGTGGATATCTTTGCCTACTCAATTGGAGCTCTTCTTTCACAAATACTTATGATGTCCAATCCGGGAGGATTTTTTAAAGAGAGTCGTCTTTTTATGTTTTGCGGGGGCTCTTTTTTTGGAGATATGAATGGAAATTCCAAACTGATAATGGATAAACAATCCTTTGAGCTATTAAATACTTATTACAGAGAGGTCTTTATCGAGGATGCCCGGAAGGGCCTGGGAGCAGGAGACTCAATAGAGAGAGCTTTTATCTCTCATATAGATAAACAGTTTTTTAGTAATGAGCGCAAAAATTTTTATATGAGAGCAAAGGGGAGGATTAAGGCTGTTTCTCTAAGAAAAGATAGAGTCATTCCAAGCTTCAGTATAAAAAAAGTACTAGAGGGCGTTGTCAGACTCTCTCATAAGGAGTATGATTTTCCATTCGATTATTGTCATGAAGCCCCATTCCCCTCTCTTTTCAGGAGTCAGGGATGGAGCGATGATGTCAGGTATTGGTTTGAAAAAGTCTTTTCTGAAGCATCGGAATTTCTTGCAGACAGGAGATCTGCGGCAGAAAAATGTTACTAGGATGTTAATCTAAAAAGCAGAGAGCGTGGATCAAGGTTTTCTCTCTCAATATCTTTAAAGTAGTTAACCGTGCCAACCTTTAACTCAACGGTAGATGCATCGTCACATACAATAAGCCCCTTTTTATGCATCTGAAGAACACTAATTGTCCACATATGGTTAACGCTGCCCTCAACGGCATAGTGAAGAGCTCTTGCCTTGTGATGACCGTTAACCAGAATCATAACCTCATCGGAATCCATTATTGTTCCTATCCCAACTGTTAGTGCAGTCTTTGGCACCTGAGAGATGTCGTTGTTAAAAAAACGTGAGTTAGCAATGATTGTATCGGTGGTGAGACTCTTAATCCGGGTTCTGGAGGTTAGTGAAGATCCCGGCTCATTAAAAGCTATATGGCCGTCAGGTCCAATACCACCCATAAAAAGATTCACTCCGCCGTAAGACTTCATCTTCTTCTCATAGTTTTCACACTCAAGCTCCAAATCGTGTGAGCTGCCATCAGGAATATTGGCATTCTCTCTCTGGATATCGATATGCTGGAAGAAGTTATCCCACATAAAGGTAAAATATGATTGAGGATGCTCCTTTGGGATACCAATATACTCGTCCATATTAAATGTAACAACATCCCGGAATGAGACAACCCCCTCCCGGTAGTAGCGTATTAACTCTTTATATGTCCCGTATGGTGTAGATCCGGTGGGCAGTCCAAGAACAAACGGTCTCTCCGGAGTAGGAGCGAACTCTTTGATCCTTTTTACTATATGTGCAGCAGCCCATTGGGATACCTGCTCGTAGGAGTTCTGAATAATAAGTCTCATATGGTTTAATTTAGATGTTTAATGTTTAAATCCCGAGAAAGACCTCTGCATTGGCAACTGCCGCATCTGTAAGCTCAGAACCGCTTAACATCCTTGCAATCTCCAATACCCTCTCTCTCTTCTCTATCTTCTTAATATTAGTCGATACTTTGTTGTTATCTGCAGAGTCTTTATAAACAAGCAGATGACAGTTTCCTTTTGATGCAATTTGTGGCAGATGAGTTATTGCAAATACCTGCATATTTAATGATAGCTCATCTATCAAAGAGCCCATCCGGTCTGCTATACTTCCGGAGACCCCGCTGTCTATCTCATCAAAAATCAAAGTTGGCATCTTTTTTCCTCTTGCCATTAATGCTTTAAGGCACAACATAATTCTGGAAAGCTCGCCTCCGGATGCTACTTTTGATAGCTCTCTTGCCAAAACACTCCTGTTTGCAGAGAAGAGGAATGATACAGAGTTCTCTCCATAAAGGTCGTACTCTCCTGTTTTAGAGAGACTAACCTCAAATGATGCATGAGGCATCTCAAGTTCTCGTATTCTTGAGAGCATCTCCCTCCTGAAACTCTCTGATGCTTCCTGTCTTGAACTTGAAAGCTCTTCTGATATTGACCGCATCTCCGCCTCACTACTCTCCACCTCGCTCTCTATACGCTTTAGCTGCTCTCTGAGAGAGTCTCCAAAATATAGTCTCTCAGATAGTTTGTCTCTTATCTCTATAAGCTCTTCAACCCTATCTGCACGATGTTTGTTAAGAAGGTCATAAATGGCAGATATACGCCCTTCCAGCAACAGTGTCCTCTCTGGATTAACGGAGAGTGACTCTGCCAGAACAGAGCTCTCTCTTTCAATATCTTTTAATTCGATCCGGCAACTCTCCAGCCTCTCACACAACTGTGCCGATCCGGGAAGTGAAGAGGATATCTTGGTTAAAAGA
>JAUYTB010000046.1 GCA_030695305.1 Bacteroidales bacterium | reverse complement strand
AGTCGGTAAGTTTGTAGGATTGAACACCTATCTCGTTGTATAAAATAAACTCATTATCCGGCCATTTTAGTCTGGTACCCACACCTGCCGAGAAGCCGTAAACCTCCATGCTCTGCCCTGAGTTTTGATAGAAGTAGGTTGAGTTTGTCTGTTTTGTGTAATAAGAAGATAGACTGAATGATGTCGGTTTGTTTCCAAAAAGCCACGGCTCTGTAAAGCTTGCAGAGAAGGCAGTGTAGTAAGATCCGTTTGTCTGGAATCTGATGGCAAGCTGCTGTCCGTCTCCCAATGGTACAGGTCTCCATGCTTTTTTGTCCAGTACCTTGCTTAATGAAAAGTTATTAAAGCTGATACCCAGAGTCCCTACAAAGGTGTTTCCTCCCCATCCTCCTGCTATCTCAAACTGACTGTTCGACTTCTCCTCCAAATTATATGTTATATCTACAGTGTTTGCATTTTCATTTGGAACAATGCTGTATCCGGTAGATGACATGAGCTTTTCCGGGTCGAAATGCCCCATAGCTGCCAATCCTCTGAGAGATCTCTCCAGATAGGTCTGGTTGAAAAGGTATCCCGGACGTGTGTAGAGCTCCCTTCTTGCAACCTTTTCGTTGGTTACATTGTTTCCGTTAATAATGATTCTGTTAAATGTTGCAGGTTTACCCTCAAACATCCTCATCTCAACATCTACAGAGTCTCCGATAATTGATTTTTCTACAGGCATTACCCTAAAAAACAGATATCCGCCATCTCTGTACATCTTGGAAATATTGCCATCCTCTGCATCAAAAAGTCGCTTCTCCATAGAGACAACGTCATAGATATCTCCTTTGGCAATTCTCAACACGCTGTTAAGCTGTTCGCCGGAATAGAGAGAGTTTCCTGTCCATGTGATATCCCGGAAATAGTATCTCCTCCCCTCGTCAATTTTGAAATTTATTCCCAGACGTCCATCCTCAATATAGAATATTGAATCACTTACAATTTTGGCATCACGGAAACCGGCTTCGCTATACTTTTGAAGCATTAGCTTTTTATCGTTCTCAAACTCCTTCTCATTGAATTTTTTACTATTGAAAAAGTTCAGGATTCGCATATCCTTGGTCTTCTTCATGGCAGAGGCAAGTTTGCGATCCTTTACATTCTCGTTACCTTCAAATGTTATCTGCTTAATTTTTACCTTAGTCTTTTTATCAACCACGAATGTAACCATTACAGCATTGGCAATAAGAGAGTCCTGCTCTTGTTTAACGGTAACCTCTGTTTGAAGGAAGCCCTTCTCTACATAGAACTTTCGAATTATCTCAGAAGACGAAGTGATTATATAGTCCGAAAGCTCACTCCCTCTTCGGAGCTTAAGTCTCTCGTTAAGATCTGATTTCTCGCCGCTTCTTACACCCTGAAACTCCCATCTGGAGACACGTGGTCTCTCCTGAAGGTGTATATTCAGATAAACTGTGTCTCGGGAAAGAGAGTCTATATAGAGGCCGACATCGGAGAAAAATCTCTGCATCCAAATCCTCTTGACAATGGATGAGACCTCCTCTCCCGGGATAGTGATTTTATCACCTACAGCCAATCCTGTAAGGGATATTATCTGTTCTTCGCCAATAAATTTAACTCCGGAGACTCTTACTCCTCCAATAATGTAATCCTGAGGTTTGTTATAATCAATGACAGCCGTTCTGGCAAATGTACTGTCCTGCGCTGCAACCCGTTCAAGGGGAGAAAGAAATAACAATAATAGGATAAGTGGTAATGACTTCATCTGCACTTTTCGACTGTAAAGCTGCAAAGATAAGGTTTTATTTGTATCCAAGGTCTGTTTAATTGATTTTATTAATCTGATCTCCTGTCTTTCCATACCTTCTTTCCCTTTCGGCGTATGTATCCAGGGCTTTCCTAAAGTCATTTTTGCGAAAATCGGGCCAAAGAACATCTGTAAAGTAAAATTCTGTATAGGCGCACTGCCAAAGAAGAAAATTACTTATCCTCTGCTCTCCGCTTGTCCTTATTAGCAGGTCCGGATCGGGAATCCCGCTAGTGTTGAGCAGCTTGTCAAAGCATTCTACCGTAACAGATTGATCTGCTGATCTTTCTTTATTGGCAACTTGTTGCACAACTCTGTTTACAGCTTGAATAATATCCCATTTACCGCTATAGCTAAGAAAGACAACAAGCACAAGACCGCTGTTCTCTGCTGTCTTTTTCTCTATCTCCCTTATCTTCTCCCTTACATTTGAAGATAGTCTGGACATATCTCCAACTGCCTCAAATTTAATATTGTTGTCCATAAGTGTGGAGCTCTCTTTCATAATAGCATCTATCATAAGCTCCATAAGTCCGGCAATTTCGCTCTGAGGTCTGTTCCAGTTCTCCTCCGAAAATGCAAAAAGACTGAGATATCCTATTCCGTTCTCTGCAGCAAACTCAGTAGCAGCCCTTACAGACTCAACTCCTGCCTTATGGCCTGCGAGTCTCTCCAGCCCTCTGTTCTTTGCCCATCTCCCGTTTCCATCCATTATTATGGATACATGCTTTGGTATTTTATCCATTTTATCTGTTAGTTCCTCTGTTTTTATACGTTTCTTTTGTCCTCTCCCCATAAAAGCTTTTCACGCAACGCTCTGATAAAGCTGCCTTTGGTAAGAGAGATATATTTGATATCGAAATCTGCTTTGGAAATAGTAGCAACAACACCTGCCGGAATGGTAAAGGATCTGTTATCCAAACTTATTATGGCCTCACCTCTTCTACTCTCTACATAGATCTCTATGATTGAGTCGTCTGAAACCACCAATGGCCTTACATTCAAATTGTGCGGAGAAATTGGTGCAAGTATCAGGGCCTTGACTCCGGGAAGTGCAACAGGTCCACCCACACTCATAGAGTAAGCTGTTGAGCCAGTTGGACTCGCAAGAACGATGCCGTCAGACCAGTAGGGAGGCAGATTCATTCCGTTGATCTTTACATGAACAGAGAGCATCGAAGGGTCTTTTCTTTGAAAAGAGACCTCATTAAGTGCATATTGGCAAAAATTCTGAGGCAGTGCCTTAGAGGAGACTGTAAGAACTCCTCTCTTTTCTACCACGTAATCACCTGACAGAATACGGTCAATCCAGTCGTCTCCCATATTGGAGTCGACACTTGTCAAAAAACCTAGTCTGCCAAAATTTACGCCTGCCACGAGGATATCCTTGTCTTTTACAATGGTGACAGACTCCAGAAAGGTGCCGTCTCCCCCAAAGCACAGAAAGATATCTGTGTCTGCGGGTAGATCGCTCTCTCCTGCAAAGAGAGCACCCTGAGGAATCTTCATATAGTCGTACTCACACATGCTCAGATAGAACGAGCGGTAATATGTAAGAGTAACACCTCTTTTATCCAGTGCATTAAGAATTCCGGAGAGCCTTTTTCTCCACTTCTCATTTATCTCACGTCCAAAAATTGCTATCTTCATTCCTTAAGTAAAGTGTAATAATCGTCAAAAATAAATAAATTTGCATCCATTATGACAAAATTGAGCGTAAATATAAATAAATTTGCCACACTCAGGAATGCAAGAGGAGGCAACATGCCGGATATACTCAAAGCGGCACTTGATTGCGAAAAATATGGAGCCCAAGGAATTACGGTACATCCAAGGCCAGATGAGAGACACATCAGATATAACGATGTAGTAGAACTTAAACCAATACTGGCCACCGAGTTCAATATAGAGGGCAACCCTGTTGACTCATTTATTAAACTTGTTCTGGAAAACAGGCCGGCACAGGTAACGCTCGTTCCGGATGCTCATGATGCTATCACCTCTAACTGTGGATGGGACACAAGAAAAAATAACGCATATCTTAAAAAGATCTGCAAAATCTTCTCTGGTGAGGGTATAAGAACATCTGTGTTTGTAGATCCCGACACCGAAATGGTTAAGTATGCTGCCGATATAGGCTGTGACAGAGTTGAACTATATACAGAGAGTTATGCTGCAGGTTATGCTTCAGGAAAGAGAGACGAGGCAGTGATTCCCTTTATTAAGGCTGCAGAGGCAGCAAAATCGGCCGGAATAGGGTTGAATGCAGGACACGATCTGAATCTTGATAATTTAAAATTTTTCAGTCAATCTATACCGGATCTTCTTGAGGTCTCAATAGGTCACGCTTTGGTCTGTGAAGCAATTTATCTTGGGCTGGAGAATACCATTCAGGCATACCTTAGGCAGTTAAAAAATTATTAATTATATTTGTAGCTTAAAATTGAAAAATCAGATGAAAAACGCATCAATTATCACAAATGTTGTTCTGTCAATAGCAGTTATTGTACTGTTTATCTTACATTTTACATCAGGGAAGGCTTCTGACGGGCCATCAGATCAGGGTCATGGAGAGGTTGCCGCAGCGGGTGACATAGTATTTATTCAGATTGACTCTCTGGTTAATCAGTACGATATGTTCAATGACCTTCGCTCCGAATTTGAGAACAAAGCTCAGACAATTCAGAATGATCTTAATAAGAGAAGCAGATCTTTTGAAAATGATGTAAAGGACTTCCAGCAGAAAGTTCAAAAAGGTCTTATCACAAGATCCCAGGCAGAGTCTCAGCAGCAGCAGCTTGCCATGAGAGAGCAGGAGCTTCAGAACTATGCTCAACAAAAACAGGCAGAGATGTCAGAAGAGGAGGCCGTTTTATACAGAAGAGTATTTGATGCCCTTAGCAGCTATCTGGAAAAACTTAATGCAGAGAAGGGTTATGCCCTTATCATAAGCAGCACCGGCGCAACAAACACTGTCCTACAAGGTGATCCCGCACTTAACATTACTAAAATGGTGGTTGCCGGTATGAATGACGAGTATATAAAGCAAAAATCAAAGAGATAAACAGTATTGGGTGAAGATTGCAATTCTATCTTGTTTTTACCCGTACCGAGGAGGAATAGCCCAGTTCAATGCAAACATTTACAACGAACTGGGCAAAACTCATGAGGTAAGAGCCTTTAACTTTAAGAGGCAATATCCCGGGATTCTATTTCCGGGCAAGACACAATATGTTACAGCAGAAGATAATGCTATCAAGATAGATAGTACTCCAATACTAGACTCTATAAATCCTCTCTCCTATATAAGTACATCCCGGGCTATCCGTGAATGGGAACCGGATTTACTTATAATGCGTTACTGGATATCCTTTTTTGCCCCGTCTCATGGTTTTGTCGGAAGGCATCAGTTAAAGAAGACCAAAGTTATATCCATTCTGGACAATGTAGTCCCCCATGAAAAACGCCCGTTTGACACTGCTCTTACAAAATACTTTCTCTCTTCCGGTGATGGTTTTGTTGTACTCTCCTCTTCTGTAGGAGAAGATCTTATACGACTCAAACCAGATGCAAGATTTAAGGTAATACCTCACCCTCTTTACAACCATTTTGGAGAGAAACAGGAGAGAGATAGCTCAATTGAGAGACTATCACTGGAGAAAAATAAAAAGAATATCCTCTTTTTTGGATTGATCCGGGATTATAAAGGGCTTGACATACTAATAGATGCATTCTCTTTATTAGATCAAAGTTACCAACTGATAATTGCAGGAGAGCCATACGGCAGCTTTGAACCGTATGCAAGACAGCTCGCTCTCTCTCCGGCAAAAGAGAGGATAAAACTTTTCAACAGATATATTCCGGACGGAGAAGTTCCACTCTTCTTCTCTTGTGCAGATGTTGTTGTACTGCCTTATCGCAGTGCAACTCAAAGCGGGATAAGTGCTATTTCATACCATTTTGGAGTCCCTATTATAACAACAGATGTAGGAGGGCTTAAAGAGATTATTGAGAAACAGGGCACGGGAATTGTTGTTGAATACCCAGAATGCGGGGCAATCGCCAAAGGGATAAGAGAGTTTTTTGAAGGTGGAAACAGAGATACTTACATAGAGGGAGTAGAGAGGGCAAAAAGAGAACTCTCATGGCAGAGTTTTGCACAAGAGCTCCTTAGCTTTTATAATACACTTTAACTATTTTTATACTTATATCTAATATGCAGGCAATTACCAGAACAGAATTCGATTTCCCGGGACAAAGCAATAAATACATAGGCAAAGTCAGAGATGTCTACTCTATAGGAGAAGAGTACTTGGTTATGATAGTCAGTGACAGAATCTCTGCATTTGATGTTGTTCTACCAAAAGGTATCCCTTATAAAGGTCAGGTATTAAATCAGATCGCATCTAAATGTCTGGACGATACATCCGACATTGTACCTAACTGGAAGATAGCATCTCCGGACCCTATGGTTACTGTTGGTCACAAATGCAACCCTATGCCCGTAGAAATGATTGTAAGAAACTATCTTACAGGCAGTTCGTGGAGAACATACAAAGGTGGGGCAAGAGCTATTTGCGGAGTTCCAATACCGGAGGGGATGAGGGAGCATGAGAGATTTGCAATGCCAATTCTTACCCCGACAACCAAAGCAGAACAGGGCGCCCATGACGAAGATATCACCCGTGAAGAGATTATCAGCTCGGGACTGATAAGTGAAACTGACTATATAAAGATGGAGGAGTACTCACTAGCTCTTTTTGAGAGAGGTTCAAAACTTGCCGCAGAGAGGGGGCTTATTCTAGTTGATACAAAATATGAGTTTGGGAAAAAGGGAGATCAGATCTATCTTATAGATGAGATTCACACTCCGGACTCATCACGTTACTTCTACACCGACACCTATCAGGAGCTGTTCGACAAGGGGCTGCCTCAGAGGCAACTCTCCAAGGAGTTTGTGAGGGAGTGGCTTATGGAGAACGGATTTCAGGGAAAAGAGGGAGAGAGTGTACCCGCCATGACAGATGATATTGTCTCCTCTATATCGGATAGATATATTGAACTTTTTGAGAAGATAACAGGATCTGCTTTCATAAAAGCTCCGTACGATAAGGATATATATGAGAGAATCGAGACAAATGTGAAAAATATGTTAGCCAGGTTATGAATCTCTTTAAAACCATATTAACAACTATTCTCATCTTCACTCTTTACAGTTGCTTTGCTCAGCATACTCCTGTTAGAGTTGATATTTCCAGGGAGACGATAAAGGTAAAAGGGGAGAACTTCTATCTTCATAAGGTAGAGAGAAATCAGACTCTGTACTCAATTTCTAAAACATATGATGTTGAGATATCTACTATCGTTAAAGATAACCCTAGTCTTGAATCGGGGCTAAAAGAGGGAAGTGTTATTTATATCAGGCAAAAGGAGAATTACATAAAAGAGGAGAAACAAGTTGTTAAGTTGGAGATAAAGGATACTCTTAAGAGCAGGGCGCAGGATATTACTAAACCGGAGGAGCAGGAGAGGGCAACCAGAGATGGTGTAAGAACCACACATACTGTAAAATGGTATGAAAGTCTCTCTTCAATATCAAGAAGATACGGATTAAGGGACGAAGAGATAATTCTTTTTAACTCTCTGCCTTCAGATAGAGTTGCAACAAGACAGGTTCTTTTGATTCCATTCCCTTCAAAAGAGAGCGGAAAGATATTGGCAGAGAAAACCGACACAACATCAGTAAAAAAAGAGACTCCCCCTTACGATTATCAGGTTAAAGAAGAGAAATCCGAGACCTCAAGGGAGAGACGCAGAGGCTCCATCTTCTCAAGAACAGCAGATAACACCTATGTTGCATCACTGATTCTCCCTATGGGTGGAGAGACCGAAATCAAAAACGAGACATCAGTTAACTTTATTGAATTCTATCAGGGATTTCTTATAGCTCTTGAAGATATCAAGAGAGAGAATCCGGGGAGCAATCTTGAAATAAGGGTTTTTGACAGTGATCAATACTCCTCACAAGCTTCACTTATCTCTTCCGGAGAGCTGGAAGGGAGCAATATTATCATAGGACCTGTCTTTAAAACCCAGATTGAGGAGATTATCTCCTATGCATCAGAAAGAGAGATCCCGGTCATCTCACCTGTAGATCCTGCCAGTGAGACTCTGGCACAAGAGTATTCAAATCTTTTTCATGCCAGTACTCCGGTTGAGTTTCAACAATCCGGCATACTATCCGGTATATCACGTTTCTCACATACTGCAGTTATTTTTGAAAAGGGAGGAAGCGACGGTTTCTTAATCACAACAACTGAAGGTGTTCTAAAAAGAGCGGGGATCAGCTACAACACGCTTGGATACACTATCCTGGAAGGCAGATCCATACTTCCCGGAATAACGAATCTTCTAAAGCAGGGAGAGTTGAATCACGTTATTGTTGCATCAAACTCAGAAGCATTTGTCTCCGATGTGCTCCGTAACCTTAATTTACTAAGATCCCGCAGTGGTTTTACGATTCAAATCTATGGAACTACAAGGTGGAGAAACTTTGACAATGTGGATATAAACCATTTTCACAGTATGAATCTTAATATATCTATGCAGTACTATGTAGACTATTCACGCGATAATGTTAAGAGATTTACAGGCAGATTCAGAGCACTTTACGGGTCAGAACCAACTCCCTATGCTTTTCAGGCATACGATATTGCAAGCTATTTTCTTAGTGCTCTTATACGATTTGGAGATGATTTTCATTACGATATAACAGGGTACAGAAAAGAGCTTCTTCAAAATGATTTCTACTTTATCAGAAGACGGGGCGAAAATGGCTTTGTAAACAGCGGCATAAGACAGATTATCTACAAACCGGATTTTTCAGTCGATGTGAAGGCACTTTCCCGCTAACCATACTCTCTCCTTCTCGTTAAGTGAAGGGGAGAGTTCATTATAAACTCTTGCATGATATCTATTTATCCACTCCAGAGCATCACTCCCTAGAAGAGATTTATCGATAGCCGATATATCTACAGGTACAAGGGTTAAAGTCTCAAACCGGTAGAATGTACCAAATCTATTCTCCTCCCATTTAGTGCAAAGTATTGTATTCTCGACTCTTATACCATATCTTCCCTCTTCATAAACAGCCGGTTCGTTAGAGAGTACCATTCCGGGCTCTATGGCTACAGGGTTATCCTCCATTCGAATACTCTGCGGCCCTTCGTGAACACAAAGATTGTGTCCGATACCGTGTCCTGTTCCGTGGGTATAGAGTTTACCGGCTGTGCATACAGCTCCCCTTGCCAGAATATCCAGAGATGCCCCACGTGTCCCTGCGGGAAAATGAGCCATTGACAAATTTATCATACCCTTTAATACAAGGGTATAGTCTCTTATCTGCTCCTTAGTTAGATCTCCCATTACAAAAGTTCTTGTAGTATCGGTAGTTCCGTAAAGGTATTGCGCTCCGGTATCCACTAACAGAAATCCCTCCCGGCAGATACTCCTCTCCTCCCCTGTAAAAGTAGAGTAGTGAGGAAGCGAGGCACTCTCTCCATATGCAACAATCGGGGAAAAGCTCTCCCCTCTATAATCCTGATTCTCTCCTCTTATCTCCATCATCTTTAATGCAAGTTCTCTCTCGGTAAGAGTAAGTTTATCTTGTAATATTTTCTCTTCCAAAAACATCCAAAATTTAACCCAGGCAATAGCATCATTGTGCATTGCTCTTCTAAAACCGGCAATCTCCACCTCATTCTTTACCGCCTTTACATAGGCAACAACTCCACCCGCTATGGTATCAGGAGTAAATTGCGCCCCTTTGGAAACCGCATTTGAGTATAGCTCTGCAGATATCTTACCGGCAGGAGATACTCTTTGATACTCAATTGGAAAATCCGCCACAAATTGATGGAAATCTTTATAGCTACTTACCTCTACTCCACTCTCCGAAAGATGCGATGAGAGTTCATCTGTTACAGCGTTCTCCGAACAAAAAAGGTAGAACTTTTCATCTGTAAATGCCCCGTATGAGATTAAGAGAGGGTTGTAAGGGACATCCTCTCCCCTTATATTGCACATCCAGGCAATATCGTCACAGGTACTAAGAATATAGAGAAATTTACCTTTTAAATTTAATCGATTACAAACAAGATTTAATTTTTGGACAGTAGTCAATCCGGTTATCTCTAACCCTCTGACAGATGCCGGACCAAAAGAGATAGATGGTCTCTCGATCCACAACTCTGTAAAAGGGTCCTTTATCAGCTTCACTTTAAGTGGTGTAAGCTCTTTTTTAAACTCGTTGTATTCATTAACAGAGAATAGATTAGAGTCAATGGCAACTACTGAGTCTTTAGCAAGCATATCTTTTAGCCACTCTGTAATTGAGGGTGTCCCGGGAAGTCTCATCTTCATAAGCTCAATACTGCTCCCGGCGAGTCGCTGCTCTGCCTCTGTAAAATATCTTGAATCTATCCAAAGAGCTGCACTGGTGCGCGTTACAACAACAGTTCCTGCCGATCCAGCAAAGCCGGTTAACCACTCTCTGCATGCGTAATGGCTCTGAACATACTCCCCGAAATGGGGATCTCCGGATGGAATAATTATAGCATCATATGAGCTTTTCGTTAAAAAATCTCTTACCTTTTGCAATCTTTTTTCTCTGTTTTTCATACCTTGATTCTCTTTACACAAATATAGCAAGAAGCTTGTTATAATTTTAATTATCACTAAATTTGCAACAAAACTAACCTTTTAATATTTAATTATATGGAAAAGAGCATCAAAGGTACAAGAACAGAACAAAATCTACTTAAGGCATTTGCAGGTGAGTCGCAAGCAAGAAGCAGATATGTATATTTTGCTTCGGTTGCAAAGAAGGAGGGCTATCTTCAGATTGCTGCCGTTTTTGAAGAGACTGCAGAGCAGGAGAAAGAGCATGCAAAGAGATTCTTTAAATTTCTTGAGGGTGGAATGGTTGAGATAACTGCCTCTTATCCGGCAGGAATAATCGGAACAACAGCAGATAATCTTGCAGCGGCTGCGGCAGGCGAGAACGAGGAGTGGAGCGAACTCTATCCTGAATTTGCAGCTATTGCTATGGAAGAGGGGTTCCCTAAGGTTGCAACCGCTTTCAAAATGATTGCAAAGGTAGAGGCCGAGCATGAGGCGAGATACAGAAAACTTCTTGAAAGAGTTGAAGAGGGTAAAGTCTTCCAAAGGGATGAGGATATTGAGTGGCAATGCCGTAACTGCGGTTATGTTCATAAAGGGAAGAAAGCACTGGAGAATTGTCCAGCTTGTGATCACCCTAAAGAGTATTTCGAGCCTAAGAAAAACAATTATTAAATCTATATTTGCAGATTATTTCTACTCATGGATTTATCTGCATTAAACAGAGCTTTTAGCTCAATAAAAGAGATTATGCCAAAGACACTTAAAACCTGTCTTTGGCTTATTCGTATTACAGTATCAATAACCTTAGCTGTTCAGCTCCTGGAGTATTTTAAAATACTCCCCTACATCTCTGACTTTTTAGGACCTGTTTTTAGTATCATTGGACTTCCCGGGGAGGCCTCACTCGCATTTGTGTCGGGATATTTCGTAAATGTCTATTCGGCTATTGCTGTAATTGCCACTCTTAATTTGGATGTCAGAACTATAACAATTCTCTCTGTAATGATCTTATGTGCCCATAATATGATTGCGGAGACAGCTGTTCAGAAAAAGACCGGATCTTCTGCAGTAAGGATGGTTATTGTCAGAACATTAAGTGCATTTATTTTGGGTTTTGTATTGAACTTAATAATGCCGGAAGCAACAGCTGCGATTCATATTAAAGTAGAGGCAGCTTATTCGACTTTTGGAGAGATGATGCAGTTATGGCTTATCAAAACACTCAAACTGGTTCTTCTTATGAGTATACTCATATTTACACTCTCCATTGTGCAGAGACTTCTCTCAGAGTTTGGAGTAATTAGATGGTTATCTAAATTTATGAGACCTGTTCTGGCTATATTCGGACTCCCTGCAAAGACCTCATTCCTGTGGATTGTGGCCAACACTCTGGGGCTGGCATATGGTGCTGCTGTTATGATTGACGAGACAGAGAGCGGCAAGATTACAAAAGAGGATGTTGACCTGCTTAACCACCATATAGGAATATCTCACAGCAATCTGGAAGATGTAATTCTGCTTGGCTCCGTAGGAGCACTCATATGGTGGATGCTTGCCGCAAGGTGGATATTTGCCTTTCTTCTCGTCTGGGAGTTTCGTCTTGAGATGGCTATAAGGAAAAAATTTTTTACCTTTGCCGGTTGAAAGTCCATCCATTGAATAATTCAAATCAACTATAATGAATCCAGAAAAAATAAAGTGCCTTATAATTGGAAGTGGCCCCGCCGGATATACAGCAGCAATATATGCATCCAGGGCCAATCTTGCACCTGTACTCTACGAAGGTATACAACCGGGAGGACAGTTAACCACAACTACCGAGATTGATAATTTCCCCGGATACCCTAATGGGATAACGGGACCCGAGATGATGGAGCAGCTCAAAGAGCAGGCAACTCGTTTCGGAACCGATGTTAGATTCGGAATCGTAACAAAAGTTGATCTTTCACAACGGCCATTCAAAGTAACTGTTGATGAAGAGAAGGAGATTTTTGCTCAAACTATAATAATATCTACCGGGGCAACAGCCAAGTATCTGGGAATGGAGTCCGAAGAGAGATTTCGCGGTCAGGGAGTCTCTGCCTGTGCCACATGTGACGGGTTTTTCTACAAAGGTAAAGATGTTGCTGTAGTAGGTGGTGGAGATACTGCCTGCGAAGAGGCCTCTTACCTTGCAGGTTTATGCAACAAAGTATATATGATTGTAAGAAGAGATGTTCTTAGAGCGTCTAAAGCAATGCAGGACAGAGTTTTAAACACTCCAAACATTGAGATTATCTGGAATCATAATACAAAAGAGATTGTGGGAACACCAATGGGAGGTGTTAATGGTGCGATTCTTGTTAATAAGGATGGGAGCGAAAAAAGGATTGACATACATGGCTTTTTCCTTGCAATAGGTCACCATCCCAACTCTGAGATCTTCTCTGAGTGGGTAAAAACCAACGAGGAGGGGTATATCATAACTGAGGGTAAGAGCTCTAAGACCAATGTTCCCGGTGTTTTTGCCGCAGGTGATGTTCAGGATCCTCACTACAGACAAGCTGTTACCGCTGCAGGATCGGGATGTATGGCAGCAATTGATGCCGAAAGATTTCTAGCAGATAATAAATAAAAATATGAAGTATTTAAAAATTGCACTACTGTTATTTGTCGTTGCAGCTGTAACCTCGTGTAAATCTCCATTTGAAGCGCTTCTGCGTTCCAATGATGTTCAGGAGAAGTATGACGGAGCATTTCGCTATTTTAATGCCGGAAAATACTCCAAGGCGGCCGATCTTTTTGATATGCTTCTGCTTGCAACAAGAGGAACAAGCCAGGACGATACCGTACAGTTCTATCTGGGACTAAGCAATTATCGTTATGGAGATCTTATAATTGCAGAGGCAAACTTTGATCAGTTTATAAGTGTGTTCCCGCGTAGTCCCTTTACAGAAGAGGCCAAATATCTGAGAATAGAGTGTCTTTATGGCTCCACATACAGATGGGAACTGGACCAGCTTCCATCCTATAAAGCTATGGCTGCAATTGATGTATTTATTTATGAGTATCCTCAGAGCAAACATCTTAGAAGAATGAGAGATATGCTCATAGATCTTCAGGAGAGGATAGACAAAAAGAGCTTCGAAGCAGCAAAGCTTTACTACACAATGGAGGATTATAAAGCTGCCTCATATGCACTTAAAAATGTACTTAAAGATAATGCTGATAACCAGTACAGAGAGGATGTTTTATACTATATAGTTGCTGCAAACTTCAATTATGCATCTAATAGCATAGCTAGCAGACAGAGAGAGAGATTTCTTGCCCTGACAGATGAGTATTACAATTTTATCAGTGAGTTTCCTGACTCAAAGTACAGGAAAGAGGTAGAGGAGATGTTCCGTAAATCTCAGACGTATTTAAAAAATTAAAAAACAGATATGGAAATCAACAAAAACGTTCCAACAAACACAGTTACGAGAGATCTTTCGAAACTTGCAAAGCCGACCGGAAATATCTATGAATCGACCATGATTATTGCCAAAAGGTCAAACCAAATAGCTGCAGAACTCAAGCAGGAGCTAAAACAGAAGCTGGAAGAGTTCTCATCTTTTGCAGATACACTCGAAGAGACTTTCGAAAACAGAGAGCAGATTGAGATTTCGCGCTACTATGAGAGGTTGCCTAAGGCGACTCTTCTTGCTGTATACGAATTCGAAGAGGACAAAATTCAGGTAAGGAAGATAGAGGGATAGGACTAAATAAGGGTAAATGCTTAAAGGAAAGCACATACTGCTGGGAATCACCGGTAGCATAGCTGCATATAAGGCGGCTGTGCTTATTCGTTTGCTTGTAAGAGAGGGAGCAGAGGTAAAGGTTGTCATGACCGAGATGTCCAAGAAGTTTATCACCCCTCTCACTATGGCAACCCTCTCTAAGAGTCCGGTACTTGTAGAGTTTTTCAATCCGGAAAACGGAGATTGGAACAGCCATATATCCCTTGGGATGTGGGCAGATCTCTACCTTATTGCTCCGGCATCTGCCAATACCCTCTCAAAAATGGCTTTTGGCATTGCAGACAATCTTCTTTTAACTACATACCTGAGTGCAAGATCACCTGTTGCTGCGGCACCGGCAATGGATTTAGATATGTATCTCCATCCTGCAACACAAAAAAGCATTGAAATTTTAAAGGAGAGAGGAGTACACATTATCGAGCCCGCTTCGGGAGAGCTTGCCAGCGGACTGGATGGTAAGGGGAGAATGGAGGAGCCGGAGAGTATTGTAGATTTTGTCAAATCTCTTCTCTCGCAACAAGCACCCGAAATCTCACTTCCGGATGGGCAGAACAACAGGGATTCAAAAGATTCATTTTCCGGTAAAAGAGTGCTTATTAACGCAGGTCCAACAATTGAGCAGATAGATCCGGTGCGCTTTATCTCAAATAACTCCAGCGGTAAGATGGGCTACTCCATTGCAGCAGAATTCGCCTCAAGAGGTGCAGAAGTTACCCTAATAAGCGGTCCGGTAAACGAAAAGATCTCTGTAAGCGGTATTGAGCTGATCTCTGTAATTTCGGCTGATGAGATGTACCGGCAGACGAAATCCTGTTATGAAAGAGGTGTGGATATTGTCATTCTAACTGCTGCCGTAGCCGATTTTACACCGGCAGAAGCAGGGAAAAACAAGATAAAGAGAGAGGGTGGGGAGATATCTCTGCAGTTGGTACCTACAAAAGATATTGCAGCAGAGTTGGGAGTAATCAAGAGAGAGGGGGCTTTTCATTTGGGCTTCGCTCTTGAAACAGACAATGAATATGACAATGCACTATCAAAATTAAAAAGAAAAAATCTTGATGCAATTGTGCTTAACTCTTTGAAAGACAAGGGAGCAGGATTTGCAACGGATACTAATAAAATTACAATAATAGGTAGAGATGGAAGTACCCTCTCTTTTCCGCTAAAAAACAAAAGAGAGGTTGCCTCCGACATTGCCGACTATGTTGAAAAGAGAGTCTTATGCTAAGATCGCTGGCAATATCCAATTATGCTCTTATAGAGAGTCTGGAGATCTCTTTTCCGGATGGTCTTATCATTATTACCGGAGAGACAGGTGCGGGAAAATCAATTCTTCTGGGGGCTCTCTCTCTGTTACTCGGGAGTAAGGCCGACAAAGATATTCTTAAAGAGAGCGAAAAAAATTGTGTTGTTGAGGCACTCTTCACATTAGAACCATCTCCGGAAACTGATGCTGTATTTGCCCTGCACTCTATGGAGCCGGTAAGTGAGATGCTAATAAGGAGGGTGATAACTCCAAATGGAAGGACCCGCTCTTTTATCAATGACGAACCGGTAAGCGTTCAATTTCTAAAAGATATATCCGAGAAGATAATTGATATCCATGCACAGCACGAACATCTGCTTATAGGTGACAACCGTTTTCAACTATCTGTACTTGACTCTTATGCAGGAAACAGAGATCTTTTGGAAAAATACCGCATTAGCTACAATAGGGTAAAAGAGTTAAAGAGAGAGAGGGCAACACTTACTGAGAGACTCTCCAGAGAAGAGCAGGAGTTTGAGTATAACAAGTACCAATTCTCACAACTGGAAGAGGCGCGACTTTCTCCGGGAGAGCTAGAAGATATTGAGAGAGAGTTTAGAATGCTTAGCAATGCAGAAGAGATAAAACTCACTTTAAGCCAAGTAGATCTGCTA
>JAUYTB010000041.1 GCA_030695305.1 Bacteroidales bacterium | reverse complement strand
GTAAATCAAAACCCTACAATCAGCGACTCCAAAACAAGTAACGGATCGGCAATTGCCACTTTTAACGCCTCTTTAACAGGACTCCAGCCAGGAACAACCTATTATGTGAGAGCTTATGCAACCAACTATATAGGAACGGCTTACGGCGATCAAGTTAGTTTTACTTCCACTACTCCTCCTATTGCAGATTTTATCGCCTCTTTTAATGCAATTCTTCCTGGAGGGACAGTTCAGTTTACTGACCAATCTTTAAATACTCCTACCAGCTGGAGTTGGGAATTTGGAGATGGCGGTACCAGTACTCTGCAAAACCCTTCTCATAAATATACCACTCCCGGGAACTACTCTGTTTCACTGACGGTAACCAATGAGCATGGCTCGGACAGTAAAACAAAAGCTGACTTTATAACTGTCTCCACTCTGTTGGGTACAATTTATACAGATGGAACGGGAGATAATACTACCAAAGGAAAAGGGGGGCAGTATCTCTCGGTACCTCTTGATATACTTGAGGATAATGATGATATAGAGATAAAAGTAACTTCCGGAACTTTAGTAAATGTTCATGTGCATCTGCGAACAGCAGCTGGAAATTGGTATTCAAAATATGATGGACTAAATACCAAGTTCAAGGTGTCTGATCTCATTGAAAATCAAAGATCAACTTATACACATCTAGTATTTTGCGTTAACGGTATGCATGAAAAATACTTGCCAGTCGCATGCTCGGCACAAGTAATTGCGAGTAGGTAGGGAGGGAGGGACCTTGGCAAGGGTTGTGGACCCTAGGTTACGACTCCGTCTCTGATTCAAAAAATCCCTTTTTGAGATCTTCAATGGATTTGTTCTCTTTGATCTTGTTATAGAACATTATTCTACTTTCGTTTACACTTGAGTACATCTGCTTGCTCCCCTCTTCGTCGCTATCAAAACCAACTGAATTGTCTATGGAGAGAGAGCAGGCAACCTCATCTACATTCTGATTAGCACCAATGTAGGTGAATACCCAGTTGCCCTCTTTGAGTCGGGAAATTAGTTTTTTGATATCCTCGCCGGTGTAGAATTTTGAGCTATTCTCGTAGCCATCTGTGATAATTGTAACCAGCACAATGTATTGCGAACTTTTTTTAAGCTCCTGTTCTAGTTTGCTAACCGTAATCCCGATTGTGTCCAGCAGAGGCGTATTACCATTCGGGTTAAAGCTCTTTAACGACATCTTCTTGATTTTGCTAATGGGGTCACACCAGTTATGTTTTTTAACAGATTCCGAGTTAAAAGTAACAAAACTTACAAGCTGCTCCCGCTGGCTATCCTCTTTGTGCGCAGATGCGATTGTCTTTATGGTTTGGTTAAAGCCCTCGACAGATGCTCCGGCGCAACTGCACATCGACCCACTTTCGTCCAGGATGATTAGGTTGTAGACATGTTTAATGAGACTCTGCTCCTCTTTAGGAGCATTATTAGAATTTTCGGGCTTTGCATTAGGTTGATTTTTCATAGCGGTAAAAATTTAGGTATTTGTAATTATTACACAAAGGTAATCACAGATTTTCAATACCCAAATTTATTTGTGTAATTTTTACACGTAGGGGACACCTTGGCAAGGGTTGTGGACCTTGCGTGCGTTTGTGGTGGTAACAAATTTGAAATTGAATCAATATTTAACGGGATTATATTTTATCAAGCTCTATTAATATTGAAACCGAATATTATCTTGTCAGTTGGTAGTCATTGATTAATCCCTCTGGCGAAAGGTTTAATCTGGTAGTTAATTTCCGGATCATTTCAATAGTCAGTTTTCTTTTTCGGTTTAGTATTTCCGAAACACGACTCTTTCCTCCCATCTCATTTACCAGATCAATTTGTTTAAGGTGCATCTCTTCCATTCGAATTTTAATCGCTTCAATTGGATCTGGAGCTTCAATTGGATAGTGTTTTTTTTCATATTCATCTATCAGCAATCCAAGCACATCTGCTTCGTCACTTTCTAAAGTCCCAATTTCTGCACTAAAAATGGTTTCAAGCCTTTTTAATGCTTGATTATAATCAGTTTCTGTTTTTAATATTTTTATTTCCATCTTCAGTAGTTTTAAATCGTATTTGCATCAATTTTATCGTATTCATTATGAGTTCCTATGAAACGAATAAATATCCATTTCTTCTCAAAGTTGAATTTTGCCACCATTCTATAAGAATTGCCTTTGATATTAAAAACAATTCGACTTTCTTTCAGGATGCTTGCATTGATATATGTTTGCTTCACATCATTTGGATTCTTCCAATTTGAACTCATTGCCGTATCAAACCAGGTCTTCAAATATTGCTCAGAATCTGGATGTGTTTCCCAAAAGTTTCTTAATGTACTTTTTGCAAATATTCTGTCCATAAGTTTTAATAACGATGCAAAGATAATTAAATATTCCCAATATGGGAACTTGTGTTATGTGTTTTTAAATAAGCTTGGTTAAGGATGAGGCAGAAATACTTTAGCTCTAAAACCTTATAGCCCAAGTGATGATTGATTTTTATTTTTTTATTGTCGACGGGACTAAAGTTCACAATAGAAAAAAATCACTTAAAAAAATAAGAATTTCACCCCGTATGACGCAAACCCCGTGTTATTTGTTAAACCGATTGGTTTATTCACTACCATCCCAATATCTTATTGTTAGATAGTCAATAAGTGATTCATATTTTTTCTTATTTATTTTTGAAAAAAGGTATTTTGGTTCAATTAGTTTATACTTGTCTGTGCATATCAAACAAGATTTCCAAGTATCTAACAGTCCTTTCCCACTAGCAGGATATTGATATTGCATTAATTCCTTATTGTCGCTTGGAACAGTATGAACGTGAATGAAATCTTCTGCTTTGATTATTTCACTCGCTTTGTTTTCTAACATTTGTTCTGTCCAAAGTGTTTGTCTCATAAGTTGGTAAAAAGGCTCAAAATAATAAACGGAACTTTTATAGGATGCTTTCTTCACCGAAAGTTGTTTTGAGTTTGTAATCAACTTGGAATATCTGCGTAATCGCTCTTTCCCCTTTCCCTCTTTTTCTTTTCCCCTATTTTCAATAGAATAATCTTTGTCAGTTTTGTGATCATCGTGATAATTTTCAGTATATTTCCACTCAATAGGGATGATGATTTTTTTATCATTTTTAAGCTGTCCATAAATCATTGCATCAACAGAAGTACATAATGTTCCACGAGTAAGTTTTTGATTGCCTTTCGTTTCATTTAAATGATCGTTGTCGCTAATAACTTCAAAAGCAATATACCCAGGTAAGAACTTGTCTGTTTCAATTATCAAAACATCAATTATTTCAGAATTTATCTGCTGTGCAATTGCAAGGACTGCATATTTGTCGTAACGCAGTGGATACAAATGATTTAGACAGGATATCTGAGAAGATAGTGTATGTCCCGATGGAATGCAAAAACCGAAGTCGGTGTCACCTTCTAAGTGGTGAAATGAAATATTATTAAGTGCAAAATACAAAACGACTTCATCTGCTATTAAAGGATAAAGATTGTTTTTGCCTTTAATAAGTAAATCAGCTTTTGGCCGCCAAATACCGTCTGGATTTTCTTCGTTCTTCAAAAAAAAATTTTTCCCACCTTTGTCAGAGTTAAAGATATTACCGGCTTTAATTAATTTCAAATCGTGCTGTTTCCTTCTTTCTCTAAAAGTATTATGCTCTTTCATAGTCACTATGTTCTAATATATCATTTATTGTCAAGTTTTTAAGTGATTGTTTTGAAAACAGAAAGTTAACATGTATTGCATTTGATTTATTCAACACATCCCCAAAGCTGGTTTCTACTGTTTTAACAGATGTTTTTTTACAGTTCCAACGTTTATCGTTAAAAAGATAGCCCGCCATAGTTTGTTTAGGAGTGCTGCCATTCTCTTTCTCTGCATTATTATTCAAGGTGATAATATAAAATTCGTAACTTCCAATATCTTCTATCTCTAGGTTTATTAGTTCCTTAGGGATGATTATTCCAAGCATTTTTTGACTCTCAATTATATCCTTAACTTCTTGTTTGTTGAAATATGATTTGTCTTGATATTTTTTAAAATCATTGATATGCTTATATATTCCGCTTTTTCCTCCAATAGCACCACTCCCGTATTTTAATTCAATTAAAACAACTTTGTGGGGCTTCTCTTTTGATATAGCAATAATATCAAACCGACCATTAAATTTTGCATCATCCCTTTGTTGCTTATTATCAAACGCTTTTTCCCACTCAATATCAAAACAGTGCCACTTTGAATCATTGTTATTATTATTCAATAGGACTAATTTTGATTGTGTTTTTTTTTCAATTGTTGCCTTGTTGTTACTATTTGCTTTTATTTCATCGTATTTATCACAGATATCTGAAATGTCAATTTTACTTCTTTTATCCCTACCTGAGTAATGGTTACCATCTAGGTAATATTTGTCTATTTCGCA
>JAUYTB010000037.1 GCA_030695305.1 Bacteroidales bacterium | reverse complement strand
CGTCGTATATCAATTCCCAAAACTGTCTTCTTGATGCCGGATCTACCCCTCCGGTGGGTTCGTCCAAAAACACTATCCCGGGGTTGTGCATAATGGCTACAGAAAATGCCAACTTTTGCTTCCATCCTGCTGGAAGTGATTTTACAAGAGTCTCTCTCTCCTTGACAAATCCCAAACTCTCCAGCATCTGTGAACTCCTATCCTCTATTTCACCTCTTGATAATCCGTAAATCCCGCCAAATAGTCTAAAGTTTTCCCAAACTTTAAGATCGTCGTATAATGAAAATCTTTGACTCATATATCCGATACTCGCTTTTACCTTGTCCGGCTCCTTTACTATATCATATCCGGAGACGTATCCTCTCCCCGATGTTGGCTTGATAAGCCCGCACAGCATCTTTATCGCAGTTGTCTTTCCTGCCCCGTTTGCACCTAAAAATCCAAAAATCTCTCCTCGTTTTACATCAAAGGAGATGGAGTCGACTGCAGTAAACTGATCAAACTTTTTTGTGAGCTCCTCTACACAAATTGCATCTCTATCGTCTCTATTTAAAACACTATTCATAAGCGGCTCCTTTTGAGGCAAACTCCATATAACAATCCTCTATACCCGGGTTAATCTCTTTTATATGAAAATTTGTATGGCCCCTATCTTTTAAAAGGGTTGAGATATTTTCAATTAAATGGCTGCTGAAATTATTAATATGAACAGAAAGATGATGCTCATGTCCAAATGAATATACGCTGTTTATAAAATCAAAGCTTCTCAGCTCTTTAAGTAACGTTGGCATCTCATCACCCCATACTGCCAACAGCTTGTTCTTAAAGGAGGAGACAACTCCGGCAGGGGTGTTACTGTTTAGAATAACACCCTCTTTGATTAGGGCTATCCTGTCACATAGTAGTGCTTCATCCATATAAGATGTCGAAACAACAATTGTTATCCCCATTTTATTCAATCTATCCAGTATCTGCCAAAACTCTCTTCTGGAGACGGGATCAACGCCTGTTGTAGGTTCATCCAAAAAGAGCACAGATGGCTTATGAATAAGAGCGCAACTTAATGCGAGCTTTTGCTTCATTCCTCCTGATAATCTGGAAGCTTTTCTTGAGCCAAAAGGTGCTATATCTTTGAATATATCCTCTATAAGGTAGGAGTTCTCATCTACAGAAACATTAAAAACAGATGCAAAGAATGAGAGGTTCTCGTTCACAGAGAGGTCTCCGTATAGAGAGAATTTGCCGGGCATGTAGCCAATAATTTTTCTTATCTCTTTATAATCTTCTCTTATGTCAAATCCTTCAATTGAGACATCTCCTGAGTCCGGCAAAATCAGGGTGCTCAAAATCCTGAACAGAGTAGTTTTTCCGGCTCCATCTGGTCCAATTACGCCAAATATCTCCCCTCTTTTTATATCAATTGAGATCTTATTTAAAGCATCAATAGAGGCGTATTTTTTTGATACCCCACGAATCTCAATAGAATTTAACATCTCCATACATCCCAATTTTAATAAAGCCATCATTTACTATGGCTATTTTTACAGCATATACAAGGTTAGACCTCTGATCACGATTTTGGATATTTCTTGGTGTAAACTCTGCCTCTTCCGATATCCATCTAATTATTCCCTTATAAGTTCTGGTATTTTGGGCATCAAAACCAGTATAGACCTCAACAGAGTCTCCAATTTTTAATTTCTGAATAAACTCGTTGTTTACATAGGCCCTCAGTAAAATATTATCCAGGTCTGCTATTTTAAAAAGGGGCTGTCCCATAGCTCTAAACTCACCTTTAACGGCATACTTTACCATAATTGTTCCTGAGATTGGTGACTTTATTATGCTTTTCTTAATAAGATCTTCTGTCTGTGCAATCTGAACTTCAATTGCCGCACCCTCTTTATCGGCAGACAAGTTTCCACTGACCAAAAGAGATTTTTGGGCTTCAATCTGTTTTTCAAAAGTTGATATCTGAGCATTGATATCATCCAGACTCTTTTTGTTCCCGGCATTGGATTGGATTAATTTCATGGCTCTCGCCCTCTCTATCTCAAGGTTTTTTATCTGCTGACTCAATACAGCTATCTGTTTAGAGACATCTGCCCGTCTGGCTTTCACGGCAAGATTACTCTCCAGTAATCTTCGCTTTTGAAAATAGAGCTGAGCCGTATCGATGTAACCCAAAGAAGATCCGCTGTCGACCTTGAAACCCTCTTCAATTTCCAGACTCATAATCGTTCCATTCGCCTCTGCCGAAACAATAATTTCGGTTGCTTCAAACCTTCCTGATGCGTCATATTTTTCGTTTCCCTTACTACAGCCAATAATAGCCGGTATAAGAAGTATGAAATACCACCTTTTCATTATTATAATTAATTGTTTAGTAAATAATTCATCTCATATATTGCCAATAACAGCTCAATCTTTCTTCTGCTCCTTATACATCTTGCAGAATCAAGCTGAATCAGCTCTTTTATATAATCGGAAAGAGAGATAGAACCAGCTTCAAGTTTTTCCAGGGCAGACTCTGCCAGGCGACTCCTAAGAGTAACAACCTCTTCATCTCCAGAGAGCAACTCCTCTATTTTAAGTATCTTTTGGGAAGAACCGACACCTCTTACCCTGGTATTATAGAGGAAGGTCTCTTTTTGGGACTCTATATTGTTAAACCTTATATCCTGCAATCTTTTGTCATTTTTACTTGTATAGAGTGATCCGATACTCCATGTCATACGTACTCCTGCAATATAGAAACCGGCAAACTCGTCTTTGAGCATATTTAACCCCGGCCTTCCGTAACCCAATTGAACGAAGGCTCCAAATTTTGGCCTGTTTCGGATATTAATATGGTTTTTGGCCACTATTGTCATCTCCTGACCTATATTGAAGAGTTTAAGTTCCGGTCTTCTGTTTTGTGCATTAATTTCAAAACTTTTTGATTGAGGAGTAACAAGTACTACTGATTCATCCATTGGCACACCTGTCATTACAGATAGCATTGATATATAGCTTTTTCTATCGGATAATATCTCTTTTCTTCTTTGTGAAACAGTTATTTTACGGACAAGAACTTCGTCCAGATCACTACTATTTGCCACTCCGGACTCAATAAATGCCTCGATCTTCTCTTTTATCCTCTCTATCTCCTTATCTGCCAAAACTATCTCATTTAAAAAACTATCCGCCAAAAGTATCCCGAAATAGAGGTTTTGTACTCTCTCTTTTAGTGAGTATATCTCAACCTCTATCTCACTCCTGTCATAATCTGCCCTGGTATTTGCCTCCCTTTTTAATGCAGATGTTACTCCCCCATCCCAAATAACCTGGTCTATGTTTAATGCTGCAGAGTACTGATCTTTACTCATTGGATCAACTTTCATCCCGGGAGCAAGGAGAGGTAAGGAGGTAACGTCCGATTGATAACTGCCCTTCAATAACAGAGAGGGCATTGGCAGATAGCTTTTATTGATGTTTTTTAAGGTTAACTCCCCGGTGAGATTAACTAAATCATACCTTTTGATTGCAGGATAATTCTCTGTGGCAAGAGCTATACACTCCTCTAGTGAATACTGTTTTTTGACCTCCTCTTTTGGGCTTGCAACTGCGTTAGATGCAATAAGAGTCAAAATGCATATTAAAGTTATACAACTAATGAAATTTGTGTTTCTCATATCAACCCTATTTCAATTATTTAATCTCTATTTATCAGTTAATGCTATGCCACCCCATACGGTACAAAACACCTCCTCTCCTCTGTTTTTTGCAAATTTCATGAACTCCGCATAGGTAAAACCTTTCACATGCGAAATCAATGGTTGTGCAACAAACATGAAAATATTAAGGGATAAAATATTAAGAAAGAGATCGAAGGCAGTAATCTCACGTATCCGTCCTGCTGAAATCTCAGTTTTAATCTCACTATCCAGTCCCATTAGCAATGTTCCAACCGTCTCCTTTATCTTTTCTGCAATTGAGTGAAACCTAACCGGATTTGTGGTCATCTCATTTATAATCAAAAATGGTAATCTCGGGTTTTCTGATATAATTTCCAGATGCTTCATAATTATACCTCTTACTATATCCTTAAATGAAGAGGAGCTCTCTTTTGATATAAAAACAGCCGATACGAAGCTTAGAAATTTCTTCTCAAACAACTTTTCGAACAATCGCTCTTTTGTCCTAAAATAGTAGTGAATCAGGGCCTGATTACATCCAACCCGTTTTGCAATTTCGGTGGTAGATGTCATTGCATACCCCTTTTCAAGAAAAATATCTTCGGCAATGTTTAGAATCATCTGCTCTACGTTGTCGCTCTTTTCCCGAATTATCCGTTTATTAGCCATATTTAATATTATTATTTAATACATTTATTAATTATGCAAATATCTATACTATAATCAACATATACAATAGGGTAGCAAATATTTCATAATATGATAAAAATCTTTTGTACCTTAATAGTCGAAAAACCTCAAAAGAACACCCAAACTTAACCTCTATGAACAGGCATCCACTTGTCTCAATTATAACTGTAAACTATAACCAAAGCGCAGTTACTTCCTCTTTGCTCAACTCTTTACGAGCAATAACATATCCGCTATACGAAATCATTGTAGTGGATAACTGCTCTCCCAATGACAATCCGGATGTTTTAAAAGAGAGCTTCCCGGAGATTACACTTATCAAAACAGAAGAGAACCTAGGCTTTGCAGGAGGAAACAATGTTGGGATTAAGGCCTCCAAAGGAGAGTATATTATGCTCATCAACAACGATACCGAGGTACCTTCCGGTTTTTTAGAGCCTCTTGTTGAGCTCCTTGAGGGGGACTCGTCAATCGGGATGGTAAGTCCAAAAATTAAATTTTACTGGGATCCATCAATTATTCAGTATGCGGGTTTTACCCGAATGAACCCCTATACAATAAGAAACAGGGGAATTGGCTACCATCAACCCGATGGACCGGAATACAACAACCTTTGTGAGACAGACTCAATTCATGGTGCAGCAATGATGATTCCCCGCAGAGTTATTGAGCAAATCGGGCTGATGACAGAGGTCTATTTTCTATATTATGAGGAGCACGACTGGGCAGAGATTGCAAAAAAAGCCGGATACAAACTCTACTATCAGCCGGCATCTTTTATTCTCCATAAAGAGTCCGTATCAACAGGAAAAGAGAGCCCTCTCCGGACATACTATTTAACAAGAGGTAGAATAATTTATACACGCAGAAATGTTAGTGGTTATCATCTATTTATAAGTTTACTCTTTCAGGTTTTTTTCTCACTCCCTAAGAATACTCTAACACTTATTTTACAGAGAAAGTTTAAAAATATGCTAGCATATTGGAGGGCATATCTATGGAATATTACTCACTATAAAGGTATTCAATCAAACCCAAAACTATAACTCAATGAAAATCTTAACCCTTATTGTCAATATTCTTGAGTCTATCGCGTTTATCTATCTGGGATTTGCTGCATTATATGCTCTTCTGTTTGCTGTAGCCGGAGTCTTTCCCAAAAAGCGAAGTAGTAATAACCTTAGCGGAATAGACAGGAAGTTTGCCGTTTTGGTTCCCGGATACAAGGAGGATAATGTAATCTTTGAGGTTGCCTGTGAGGCACTAAAACAAGAGTATCCAAAGGATAAATTTGATATTATTATTATTGCCGACTCTTTTATGGCAGAGACTCTGGAAAAACTAAAGCAACTACCAATCAAACTTATAGAGGTTTCATTTGAAAAAAGCACCAAATCTAAAGCTCTCAACAAAGCGATGGAGATAATTGATGAGGGTTATGATATTGCTCTGGTACTGGATGCAGACAATATAATGGCCCCGGATTTTTTAAAAAAGATGAACCAGGCTTTTGATAATGGATTTATTGCAGTGCAGGGACACAGGGTTGCAAAAAATCAAAACACCTCTTTTGCTGTTTTAGACGCAATCAGCGAGGAGATTAACAATAACATCTTTAGAAAGGGACACCGTAACCTTGGATTATCCTCTGCTCTGATTGGCTCGGGAATGGCATTTGAGTATGCCTTCTTTAAAAGCTCCATGGCTGTTATTGATGCGGTTGGAGGTTTTGATAAGGAGTTGGAATTAAAACTATTAAAAAACAGGGTCAAAATCGAGTATCTAAACGATGCTTTGGTTTATGACGAAAAAGTACAAAAAGCCGATGTCTTTGCAAATCAGAGAAAGAGGTGGCTTTCTGCTCAATTAATCTATTTTCGGAGAAATCTATTTTCCGGCATATATCATCTTTTTATCAAAGGAAATCTGGATTACTTTGATAAAGTTTACCAGTTTATTTCGCCCCCAAGAGTTCTGCTTATCGGGTTAGTTGTTATTATTACCCTTATTTATGGCTCCGTGGAGTATCTTTTGGGAAGCTCCGGAGTTCTTATCTACACCTCATTCTGCTGGATTCTCTTGTTAATCATGGTCATCACTGCATTTATCTTTAGTATTCCCGCAAAATTTTATACAAAAGAGACGCTTAAGTCAATAAAAACTTTACCCAAGGTCTTTTTTCTAATGTTTTTCTCCCTTTTCAAACTTAAAGGCGCAAACAAAAAATTCATTCATACTCAGCACGGGACAATTAACAAAATTTGAAACGAATTAAAAACCCAATACAACTGATGATAATAGGTATAGAGGCGCAAAGGATATTCCGCAAGAAAAAACATGGTATGGATATGGTGGCTCTTGAGCTTATCAAAAACCTGCAAATTATTGACAAAGAAAACGAGTACTTTGTTTTTGTCAAGCCGGACACAGACAGGGATTGTTTACGCGAGACCCCCAATTTCAGGATTATCGAGTTAAAAGGCGGTCCCTATCCTACCTGGGAGCAGATTGCCCTGCCACGTGCCGCAAAAAAACACAAATGTGACATACTGCATTGCACGAGTAACACCGCTCCTCTCTTTTGCAAGGTGCCTCTTGTTATAACGCTACACGACATCATATATCTGGAGAGTAACTCAGTTTTTAAGAAGAGCGGCACCTGGTATCAGAAATTTGGGAATCTATACAGGCGATTTATTGTACCTCCGGTAGTAAGAAAAAGTCTACGGGTTGTAACTGTTTCTAAGTTTGAAAAGGAGCGAATCAAAAGCTTTATGGGTCTTGGTGATAATCTCACAGCTATCTACAACGGAGTTGGAGACCATTTTCGCAAGATCTCCGACACTTCTCTCTTAGAGGCCGCAAAAAAGAGATACAATCTTCCGGACAATTTCCTCTTTTTTCTGGGCAATACCGATCCAAAAAAAAACACACCAAATGTGCTCAAAGCATTTGCGATATTCAACTCTTCCAGCACTGTAAAGTACAAACTTGTTATGCTTGACTACGACGAGGAGGCATTAAAGAGACTTCTCGCGGATATCGGGCACCCCGAAATAAGGGAGGATATCTGTCTCACCGGATATGTCCCCAATATAGATATGCCATCAATAATAAATCAGTGCAAAATCTTTCTCTACCCATCACTAAGAGAGAGCTTCGGAATCCCTATTTTAGAAGGTATGGCATGTGGTGTCCCTGTAATAACCTCCAATACTTCATCAATGCCGGAGATAGCCGGAGATGCGGCCATGATTGTTGATCCTTACAAACCGGAAGAGATTATGCATGCAATGAGAAAGATCTTACAAGAGGGAGATTATCGTGACCAACTGTGTGAAAAAGGGGTCGAACAAGCAAAAAAATTCTCATGGAAACAAATGGCATATGGTTATCTTGATTTATATAAGGAACTATCTAAAAAAACAGACAAATGATTAATGGTAAAAATATTGTTATTGTAGGAATACAGCCATGGGATATTGAAATTGGCAGTAACTGTAAAAATCTTGCGACCGAATTTGCCAGGAATAACAGAGTTCTTTATGTTAACTCTCCTATAGATCGCTTTTCCAGATTTAAAGAGAGAAATACCGAAAAAATAAAGAGACGCTTAAGGATAAAGCAGGGGAAAGAGCCCAATCTTATCGAGGTTGAGCCCCAACTATGGAACCTGTATCCAGGTAAAATTATTGAATCCATAAACTGGATATCTTCAACAAAGTTATTCGATATTCTAAACTACAGAAATTCACGAAGATTTGCCAGTGATATTCAAAAAGCAATTGATATTCTTGATTTTAAAGAGTATATACTCTTTAATGACAGCTCCATGTTTCTGGGTCTTTACCTCAAAGAGCTTTTAAAACCCTCGCTATATATTTATTACATGAGGGATTACCTTATTAAGAATCCATACTGGAAGAGGCATGGAGTGAGGATTGAGCCAAAACTAATATCAAAAGCAGATCTTGTAGTAAATAACTCCTCCCTTTACGCAGAATACGGAGCAAAATACAACAAGCACTCCTACATGGTAGGACAGGGTTGTGACACCTCTCTCTTCAATGACCTGGAGAGAGAGATCGAAGTAGCATCCGATTTAAAAGAGATACCCGGGCCAATCATCGGATATGTAGGGTTCCTCTCATCAAGACGATTGGACATCGAGCTTATTAAATATATAGCTGCAGAGCGACCATCTTGGAGCATAGTTCTGGTGGGTCCCGAAGATGAAACCTTTAAGAAATGCTCCCTCCACCAGATGAGCAACGTACTCTTTTTGGGAAGCAAAGAGGAGTCAAAGCTTCCCTCTTATATAAAAGGGTTTGATATTGCATTTAATCCTCAGCTGATCAACGATGCTACAATGGGGAATTACCCAAGGAAGATTGACGAGTACCTTACAATGGGTAAACCTGTACTTGCAACCTATACCAAAGCTATGGAGTATTTCAAAGATTACACTTACCTAGGAAAGAGTAAAGATGAATATCTTGAACTGGCAGATGCTGCCCTTATCAATAACACCAAAGAGATGGAGAGTGCAAGAAGATTGTTTGGAACAAGTCATACATGGGAGAATAATGTAGCCCTAATATACAAACATGCTTTAGAAGTTGCAAAGGAAAAAGAGATATCTCTATGATAAATATATCTGTTTTAAAATGTTTTGTAGAATAAAAGAGTATAATAATGAGTATATTGTCTAAATTAAAATCCAATCCTAAAGTAAAGGATTTTATTCTGCTTTTGTTAAGACCCCGCAGGAATCCAAGACCTCGTTTATGGGTACGATTGTTTGTAAATCCTTTTGTCCACAAACGAGGAAAAGAGTCCAAAATCAGACGCCGTTCACGAATAGATGTCTTTCCCTGGAACAGATTTGAGATAGGCAGATTAACAACAATTGAGGACTTCTGTACTGTTAATAACGGATCCGGGGATGTTATTCTTGGAGACAGGGTAAGAATCGGGATTGGCTCTGTAGTTATTGGTCCAATAACTATGGGCAACGGCTCCGGATTAGGTCAGCATGTTTTTGTGGCCGGGTTTAATCACGGGTTCTCTGATGCATCAAAGAATTCAAGTATTCAGCCACTGGATATACGCCCTGTGATAATTGAAGATGAGGCACATATAGGCGCAAATTCTGTTGTTCTTGCCGGCATTCGGGTAGGCAAAAGATCCCAGATAGGAGCCGGAAGTGTTGTTACAAAGGACATCCCTCCATTTAGTGTTGCTGTGGGAAATCCTGCCAGAGTAATTAAACAATATAATCCCGAGACAGGGAAATGGGAAAAGAGTAATAACAAGAAAGACTTATAAGCATTAAATATGGAAACATCAGAGATCATTTTTCTTACTGCAATTTTTATTGTTTTTTATACTTATTTGGGATATGGGATTGTTCTTTATGCCCTGGTCAGAGTAAAGCGACTTTTTACGCCGACAAAAAAACCAACGGAGGATCTTTTCGAACCGGATATAACTCTCATGATTGCAGCTTACAATGAACGGGATTATGTAAGGCAAAAGGTGGAGAATTCTCAATTGCTGGACTATCCCAGAGAGAAGCTACATCAACTATGGGTTACAGACGGTTCAGATGATGGAACGCCTGATCTTCTTGCTAATTACCCGGATATTACTGTTTTACACCTCGACCAAAGGAGAGGAAAGATAGCCGCAATGAACAGAGGTATGAAGTTCGTTAAGACTCCCATTGTGATCTTTTCAGATGCAAATACCATGTTGGGAGAGAGATCCGTAAGGGTAATTGCCGAACTATTCAGAGATCCTAAAACAGGGTGTGTATCAGGAGAAAAGAGAATATTTAATAGCGAAGAGGATAGAGCAGCAGGAGCCGGGGAGGGTATATACTGGAAATATGAGTCTGCTTTAAAGAGATGGGATGCAGAGTTAAATACAGCCGTTGGAGCTGCAGGAGAGTTGTTTGCAATAAGGAGTGAGTTGTTTCAAGAGGTAGAACCCGACACTCTTCTGGATGATTTTATTATATCCTTAAGAGTGGCTATGAAGGGTTATAAAATTGATTATAACCCGGATGCATACGCTATTGAATCTCCGTCAGAAAACATTAAAGAGGAGTTGAAAAGAAAAATACGGATAGCTGCCGGAGGTATACAATCTATTGTCCGTCTCAGACCACTTCTAAATATATTCAAGTACAGAACTCTCTCTTTTCAATACATATCACATAGGGTTCTCCGTTGGACAATTGCTCCTTTATTGCTCCCCTTTATACTGGTTTACAACATAATCATTATAGAAAACGGAGTTATATATCAAATATCATTGGCAGGTCAGATAATTTTCTACTTAATGGCTTGTGCCGGATGGATCTTACAAAGCAGGAAAATTAAAATCAAAGCTCTTTTTGTTCCATACTATTTTTTAATAATGAATTATGCGGTTTACCGGGGATTTTTCCGATATCTTGCAAAAAATCAAAGTGTTAATTGGGAAAGAGCGAAGAGGGGTTGACTCTATCTCTAAGATGTGAGGAGCTTATCAGATGATTGATTATCCATCTCTTTTGACAGAAAGAGAAAAGCCATACTCATATAAATTATTATACCTGTTGGCATCTGCCCCAATACCCCATTTGCATAAGATGCTACCATTACACCGAATAGGCCGGCAACAAGGGCTGACATTTTTGCATTAATATCAGCATCTCTTATCTTGAACATTATTATATAAGAGCTCTTGATTACAATATAAAAAAGGATAAAGAGGTGCAGTATCAGGCCGACAATACCCTGTTCTGCCCATATCATTACATACCAGCTGTCAGTAGGTGTTTGAGCTAAAAAAGTATTTGGAGAGAATCTCATTCCCCAATTACCTGCAGAACCTATCCCTCCCCCAAAAGGGCGGGATGCCATATAGGACTTAAGGCGCCGCTGATTCTCTACCCTAACCATTAATGATGCATCCTGAGGGTTAAAGGCAGATCTCATCCGATTTATTGTATAGTTCCCCTGACCTATGGATGTAAACATAAAGAAATATAGAACAGCAACTCCAATGACTCCGCCAGCAACAATTGCTTTTATATTTTTTTGAAGAACTATATAAAGAACCAATCCCGCTAATGGCACAGCAATAGATCCTCGGGTTCCCGATATCATCATACCATAAATAGCCAAAATTGCCACAAATCCATAGAAAAGTCTCAACATTCGTGATCGTTTTTCATGGTAAGCCAGTATCAGGAACACAATTCCTGCATGACCCTGTGCCCCTCCAAACTGACCCGCATCTGAGAAAAAAGAGAATACTCTCAATTTACCAAATAGAATGTGTGTAAGCTCTCCTCCGGCATTAAGCCAAGCTTGTTCCCAGGGATCCGGACCGATAAATTTTTGCATCACCCCCTTTAATGTCCCAAGCAATGACAATATCCCCCAAATGAGAAAAAACAGGGAGAGATCTCGCCTCTTATTAAAAATAATAAAAACAAGTGGAATAGTTAATAGCATATACAAAGAGACTCCTCTCATTGCATAGAACCATGCAGCCCTGCTAACTGCTTCTGGATTGACTAACTGAAAAATGGCATATAAGTACCATATTGCGGCAAGCAACACGATTTCTCTCTTTGCATTATCCCATGAAACCTCCCCGGAAAATGATTTGGCAAACAGAGAGAGGTATATAATAATCAGATGTGCATCAACACCCAATCCTAATGGAACTCCCGGGATGTATCTACCGGCTCCAAGCGCAAAAAAATTAAAGATGAAGAGACCAATAATACCAGCCCTTGGATTGTCAAATATAAGATATATATAAATTGAAAAGGGGATTAATGCAAGAATTGCCACACCGATAACAATTCCACCCTTTGCTATTAAATAGCCCAAAAGAAGAGTCGCAATTATTAACGACACGATGGCCAATGGTCTTGTAAACACATCCGCACCGGTTCTGCTTTCAAAGAGACCTCTCATATTTCATCCTATATATATTGCCTTATGTTTTTAAAGAAATTGACACCCTCATAAAAGATATTACTTACTTTAACCGGTACAAATTTATTTAGGTAAATATAACCAAGAATAATTCCAATAATTGTGAATAATACGGTAACAATTGCAACAGATTCAAGCGATCCAATCCAAAAGACTGCGATTAAATCTCCAATAACATTAGCAGAGGCCATTACCAATACCTTATAAAAATTAAACTTCGGTCTGTTAATGCTATCCAGAGCTACTCCGGTAAACCTGTCAGCCGGCAGCAAAATAGAGTAAACAACAAATATTCTGAACACATTTATAAGAGTTGTCATATTATCCGAGTACCCGCTTCCGCCTAATATTATAATCAACTGCTCTGCAAAAAAATAACAAAAAATCGCTAAAGGGATAAAAAGAAGTGTAATGGCTCCGCTATAAGTATAGAATATTTTTTTAAATCCTTCTATATCACCATCAATGCTCTTCTTGGACATCTTTGGATATGCAGTTATACTAAAACTCCTCAATGGAATAGCAAGAAGGTCTATCAACTTCAAAGGTATTGCATATAGTGCGACACCAACAGATCCTAAAATTGGGCTCATCCCAATAATTATTGTATCGGCACTTCTTAAAAGGCTACTTCCGATTAAGGTACCCATTGAGAACTTTCCAAAATTGAGCATCTTGTCTATACTCTCTTTTGTCGCCTTTTTAATATGGCTCAAACCATCCCAGTGTTTTACAAAGACAAATATGCTCGGTAATAGATTTGATATAAGAAAAGCATAAAGAATCTCCTTTATCCCAAGTTTTAGCCAAATAAAATTTAACAAAAGAAATAAGAAGAACGGAAGGACAGAGAAAAGGCGTATATATAGTATACGTTTAAAATCCTGGTGGGCCTGAAGATATGAGATTGAATTATTCCACGAAAGATTTAACAACGAGAGGAGAGGATACCAGATAGCAAAAAGTCTGTATCCTCCTGTTATATTAATATCCGAACTTGACATTATAAGAAACCCGCTCCATAATAAAAACGATATTACACCCACAGCATATAGTCCTATCTTGTAGCTTGCTCCAAGATATGACTCCCTCTCACTAATATTGTCTGTAGATGCAAATCTTACAAGCGCAGTACTTGTAAGCCCAAAGCGTAACATATCCAGGAATGATGCAAGAGTAACAAAGAGAACCCAGTCACCAAAAATGTCTATATCAAGGCTCCTGGTCAGAAGCATAAAACCTGCCAATCCAAATATTGCTGAAACCAAACTGGTAGTCAGTGAAAGCATGTTTTTCTCCCTGCCAATTTTAAGGATCTTCTTTAACATCCCTCAATATTTAAATAATAAAACAATGGATTAACCACTATTTTTGCGCTTTTTCAGAAAACTGACGATGGCTTAAAAACTGCATCCTTAATATGTTTTTAATCTGTTTTCTGATAAAAGATCTTCTCTTTGGCAAATCGCCTAAAATTGACTCCATCTCAAGTAGATGAACTCCATTAAGAATTATTTGTGGTTCCGTTTTGAGATTAAGTGCTCTAAGCTCCTTTAAAGCGTGCTTATCTGCCCTGTCCCAAGACCTGTTTGCTCTTAATGCAAGGAAAATAAAATCTGCTTTTTTAAGAAAAAGATATGGATATATGCTCTCAATTATACTTGGAATCTCTACAAATACAAAATTTAACTCCTTTAGATTTATATCTTTAATCTCATTAGAGAATGACTCAAGATTTTCAATACTTTGTATATTGCTGTTAATTTCATAATTGATATACCTCTTATTTGCCAAAGCAACATTTGGAGTATCGTGTGTAACAAGTATTGATTTAAACCCATACTCATCAATTTTGTCCATTAAAGCCGAGGTAAGATAACTCTTTCCCTCATTATTATGATGGCTGTAAAATACACAAATTAATGGTTTTGTCTTATCTGTTCTCTCTGAATTTCCAAGAATAAGCTTTCTTGCCACGACATCAAGACTCTTTGACTTTATATAGGTTATATTATCTGACTTTCTTATTGTATTCAGATTAGGGAAAATTGTAATAACAGAGAGCCCGGTGGAAACCTCAGTTCTCTCTGCAGTTTTTAAAGTTGTATCTAAAAATTCCAGGGCAATAATCGTAAATGCCGGTAAAACAAAGCCAACCAGCATTGCAATAATCAGGAGATATTTTCTCTTTCCCGGCTGAGGTCCTAAGGGGAAGAAAGGTGGTTCAGTCTCCTTTAGATTTGAGTTTAGCTCTTTATTTTGCTGTTTTAATTTAGCAAGACCCAGACTGTTAAGAAGAGAGAGATACTCATTCTCATAAACACCAATCTTTCTCTCTAAACTTTTCATGGTTGCACCCATTGGGGCGTAAATAGAGAAGATCTCCGAGAACTCTTTCATTCTCTCATTTCCAACGGCTATCCTTGCCTTGGCACTCTCAAACAGAACAATCTGATCTAACCAGTCCTGCAAAATCTTAGATACTGACACCCCCTCTGAGGTATACTCTATCTCTGCCTGCTCCTGAACCTTCTGCCTCACATCCTCTTGCAGTATCTTTGCCTGAACCTTAAGGTCTAAAAGCTCCCTCTCCATCTTTTCATCATGAAAATCTGCCTGCATTATCTTCATCTCTCTTAATGAGATTCTTAGATAAACATCTGATAATTTATCTCTTATAATCCTAATCTCCTCTCTGTTTATTCTGGATCTGGTATTAACTCCCATCTTTGACTCCAGAACCTGTATTGACGAGTAAGCAGAGGCATAATCCATCTTTATCTTCATAAAATCAAGCGAGAAGTGCTCTTTCTCTGATGCTATATGCTTGGTTTGCTCGGAGTAGTTAATTATATTATTCTCCTGATTAAAAACAAGGAGTTCATGCTCTGCTCCCTTTAGTTTTTCTATCGCATCACCTAGTTGCTGCTCAAAATAGTTAGCAACAACTCCACTTTGGTTGACCTCAAGTTCGGTATAGGCGTTAATAAAGAAGTTATTCAGAATCTTGAGGGTATTGTAGGCTATTCCGGGATCATCCGACTGATATACTATCTCAATTATATCACTGGATTGAAGTCTTTGAACCTTAAGATTTTTCCTGATTGATTTTGAGCTATAATGAGGGTGTTCATAGTTTATCAGTCCATAAATAAAGTTATTGAAGTCTCTGTTTTTGTAATCCAGAAAATTTTGATAGGTCTTTTCAAAGTTCCCCTTTACAACAAGCTCTTTTACATGGGAAGGAATAATTGACTGCAGTTTTTGAAATGAGTCTTCCGAAATAATCTCTCTTGAAGAGGACTCAAGCATCATGTGGGAGGTGAATAACCTTAGACCGACCTCTTCTGCTGTATTTCGTGAACTGATTATTGATATTAAGTTATCAAAGGCAGCTCTCGATCCAAAGAGATCTACTTTTGACTCCTGTAGTGATACAATTGATGATCCTGTTGTAAAGCCGGTATAGATTTTGGAGCTTGTAAGATATGTCCTCTTCTGATTTTCTGTCAGCATATATACAACAACCGTAAGCAAAACCGGAAGCACAATGAGAAGCAGTGCCCTTCTTAGTAAAAGTCTTATGAAGTATACAATGTTCATTATTTTGTTGTTGCAATCTATAGGCGAACAATTTTCAATATCACACAAATTTAGTTAAAATATTTCATAAACAGCAGCCATATCAACCATTGAGTTTATTAAATAGAACGAGGAGAATCGGGATATCTCCTCCACAGAAAGATCCCTCTCCTTTATGATCCCTCTCTCCAGAAGGTACTCTCTCTTTGTCCCTCTTAGCAGTGGCGTAGTTGGAGTAAAAAGAGTTGTTCCATCTCCAAATACAAAATTGCTGTATGATGTATCTGTTACCAAACCATTTTTTACAATAAGGATATCGTCACAATCACCCCTAAGAAGCAGAAGGGTGTTAAGAGTATCTCTGTTCTCATATTTATAACTGTAATCTATCTCCCCTCCGTCAACTAGTTTAAGACTCTTTACATTCCGGAGAATGTAAGGCGTTATCGTATAATTTAGAACCTCATAAGAGTAAACAACCCTAAATTTAAAAACCCCGGAATTTAACTCTCTTTTGTGACTCTTCAACAGAGCCCTTAAGGGGAGCACCCTATTTATCCCATAATGATATAAGATGGTGTCAGATGATCTTCTCTCGTGAAATTCAAGATTTAGTATCTCTCCGTCAACAACTTTAATAGTCTCGATAAAAGTTAGTCCCATAATTAACATAATCTAAGTTAAGCAGTACCGATAGCTAAAAAGGGAGATAGATCTTATCCATCATCTCCTTATACTCATCATCACAATTGCTGTTTACAGTAATCCCTCCACCGCTTCTGTACCAGAGAGCTCCATCTGCATCTCTCTCTATATACCTTATAATCACTGCAGAATCCAAAACATTCCCGTCAAAATAGCCAAAAACTCCGGTGTAGAAACCCCTCTTCTCCCCCTCTGCCTCTCCAATTATTCTTAAAGTGGATAACTTTGGAGCTCCCGAGACCGAACCGGCAGGCAGCATCGAGAAGATAAGATCCCCTGCTCTCTTAATGCTTTGTGCAGAGATCTCACCCCGTATATCTGAGCTTACCTGAAGAATCTCACCCCTGTCTGTCATCACCCTGTCAATATACCTGAATCTCTCTACCCATACCCTGCGGGAGACCTTACCAAGATCGTTTCTTATGAGGTCAGTTATTGTATTATGCTCGCAACTCTCTTTATAGTCAGATAGAATCTTCTCCTCAGCTCCAGAGATATTTGAGAGAATAGTACCCTTCATTGGCCTGGAAGATATCACCCCATTCTCAACCCTAACAAATCTCTCCGGGCTGAAACATACAAAACCGTTTCTAACACAGATAGCATATGGAGATTGTGATGCATAGAAAATCTCCTCCATGCTTATATTTAACTCTATAGCTGTTTTGCAGGTAAGATTTATCAGATATGTATCTCCTCTCATCAACCCCCCGGAGACTATGGAAAACCTTCGTCTGTACTCATCAAGAGAGAGAGGGCTCTTAATACTTAGGCAAGCTCTTTTATCAGTTTTAGAACGCTTTTTCACACTATTTGTGATATCGCCCATACGAAACAAAACATCCCGGGAAGATAATGGCTCCCTTATAAATATACCCCTCTCCATCTCAAAATCCACCGCAAACAGAAAAGGAGCTCCTGCAGATGAACTTTTGTTCATCTCATTGCGAACAGTATCTGCATCCGATAAAAGGTGATCCATTTCGCAAATGTAGCAATTTATATACTTTTGTATATGAAACGGATTCTGCTGATAGATAACTACGACTCATTTGTATTCAACGTACTCCACCTTTTAAAGCGGGTAACATCTTGCAGTACAGATATCTGCTTTAATGACAAGATCCCATTTAGCAGTATCGGTAATTACAGCCATATAGTACTCTCACCGGGTCCGGGGTTACCATCAGAGGCAGGAGATTTGTTTAAACTCATTGATCTTTGCCGGGAGAGTCACTCTATTCTAGGAATATGTTTGGGACATCAGGCGATAGCAGAGTATTTCGGTGCCAAACTTATCAACCTCAAACACCCGCTACATGGGCACAAATCTCTCCTAAAGATTACAGATCCTAACGATCCTCTTGTTGGCGGGTGGAGTGAACCGGGGAGTAGTAATGTAATGCAAGAGGTTGGATTATACCACTCATGGGCAGTTAGTCCAAAGGATTTCCCGGAGTGCCTCTCTGTCGGATCTGTTAATGAAGAGGGGATCATAATGTCTCTCTATCACCGAACTTTACCCCTATTTGGAGTTCAGTTTCACCCCGAATCAGTTATATCGGTTAATGGAGAACGGGTTATAAGAAACTGGTTTAATCTGTATGGAAAATCTTCTGTTAACTCTTGTATAGTTGCATAATATTAGCTATATTTATTAATCGTACATCCTGGCTTAAATTATAACAAACTATTATTAATTATCTTTGTTTATAAAAGTTATACGGTCTTAAAATTAAATAAGATGAATATCAGAGTTTTACTTCTAATAATATTGATCATCTCCTCCTGCATAAAGATGCCGGAAGATAACTACATATCCGATCTTAAAGTGCCGTTTGATTTTGACTGGCAAACAGTTGAGGAGATCCCGGTTAAAATAAATGAGCTTTCTTCTATAGTTAACCAGAATGGAGATACAATAGCCACAATTATCCCGCCGGGGGACTACTCCCTAACAGTTACCAAAAACTCCTCTCTTACTGTCGTAAAAGAGTCCTCATCTGTCCAGACCAAGGCAATTGGAGGGGAGATAATAAGTGCATTCTATTTTCCATCCAAAAACGCTTATGCCACTGTAATGTTTGAGGATCTTTTCCCCTGGAAGGGAGATATGGATATGAACGATATTGTTTTTGGTCTTAATATTGAGTTTTTTGTAGACAATCAGGCTCGTATCAGAAGTTTTAAGATAAATATTCAGCCAAGAGCAATAGGGAGCTCTTACAGAACCATGGGCCTGGCCGCTTCACTTTATGGCACTGCTAACACAAATTATGTGGGAGCGATAACTCACTCCTCAAATCCTGCTCTCTCCGGGCTCTTTTCTGTTACCGGTTCCGGAGGAGGCTACAGTGTTGAGACGGGAAACTCATTTGATGTCATACCATTAACCGGAGACTTCCGCTCCTACTTTAAAAACAATCCGGAGCTTTTTATCAATGTCAGAAACATTGATCCTGTAACAGAGACAGAAGATTTCTCTGTATTTGTAGAACTTAACTCAAACATGATCTTCTCTGCCTCACTACTAACACTGCTCCAGCCACACTCTCCCGGAAGAATCAATCTGGATATATTTGCACTTTTCGGTGACAGAGGCAAAGAGGTTCACTTTAAGGGGGGTCGTCCTACCAGCAAATTCTTTTTCCCCTACTTTATCAGTGTAAACAAGACCGATTTTTCTACTGTCGATAACTGGGTATGGGCAGTTCTTAGCGATCAGTCTATTAGACATCCTCAGGAGTTTGTTAAGATTTACAACGCATACCCAAGCTTTAAGAGCTGGGCAGAGAGCGGGGGTTCGGGAGGTTCTGGCTGGTATTCACCTGCTATTGAGGATAGTTTATGGACAAAAGGGAGCTTCTAATTATTAAACTCAGGAAAATATTTCTAAAAGACATTGCATATCTAGATAAATCATTTTAACTTTGCAAATAATTTTACAAACAATTGTCAACAACTCATTAATACAATGAAAAAAATATATTTAATAATCCTTATCTCTGCAATAGTTGCATCTTGTGTTAAGATGCCCGAATCTAATGTGGAGACTCCGCCAGGAGGTGTGCTGAATGTCCCGTCAAACTTTGACTGGAAAACAGTAAAGGAGCTCAATGTAACTGTCAATGTTACAGCCGTTAGCGGTTATAGCGATAAGGTGCATATAATTCGTATCTATAACTCCCCGCTGCTAAACAGCAGTGCACTTATTGCTACAGGCGCAGCCAAACCAAACTCACCCTATATTGTAAAGCTATCTGTCTCTGCACCTGTTGAATCTCTCTATATACACGAAACCAAACCCAACGGGCTGGTAAAGGTTACCCCGCTTGAGGTTAAATCTTCTACATTAACTATTGCCTTAAACAATAATTTTGAGGCAGCTCCTCTATTTACCAAAAGTTCCGGTGCTATAGGGCAAAATGCATCCTTCACCTCCCCTTCCATCACAATACCAACCGGTTATGACCAGATTATCAATAATAACTCTGCTCTTAATACGCTTGGCTTCAATACCGGCGAAAGCTCTACCTTTGGAAATATCTACAAGTCATACCTTATTCCTGCCGGATTTACAAGAACTGCAGATATCGACTTTAGCAACTACCGCTCACATGCAATTATTTATGTTCAGGGTACTCTAAATATATCCGGAGAGATAAGTCTCAACAACTCCTCTATTGTAGTACTAAATGGCGGAAGGGTAACATCAGGTGGTATGAAAACCAGCACATTTGCAAATATGAGTGCAAATCCTGTCCCAATAATTTATATTGAACAGGGTGCTATTGTAACATCTTTTAAGCATATCTCACTGTCAAATACTATTGATGCTGTCAATAAAGGTACCCTTATACTTGACGGCAATAATTTTGACCTCAATATGAATACCGGAAGTAAGTTATATAATGAGGGAACTGTAGAGGTTAAGAACACCAAATCGGAATTTCTTGTAACTAATAGCTCTCAGGTTTATAATTCAGGTGTAATAAAATCTCCAAAAATAGACATGACCGTTAATGCTACTCTATATAATGACCTCTCTGCCACTGTTGAGGTAGAAATATGGTATCAGAGTAACGGCACAATACTTAACAACCATGGAGAGGTTGTTGCAACTACAAAGTTCAGTAACTCCGGAGGAGGAACTGTAAACAACTTTTGTCGTATAGCCGCATTAGAGACCGACCTTACACAAATCACCGCCAATCTTGAGCCGGGATCACTTTGGAACACTCAAAACTTTAAAGTTAACAACTCAAATATAACTATGGTTGGAGGCAGTATGTTTATGACAGCAAATGTCTCTAATATATTTCGAATGAATGTCAATACCCCTTCATCGTCATTTGCCCTGTTTAAAAACACAGGAAATATGCCGGATCTAAGATGGGCACAAAGCTCCTTTACCGGAAATGTAGAGTATGTTCAGACAACTCTTACAGAAGGAACCGGCAACAACGGACGGGGCTTGTATGAGGGATCTTTCAGCGGGGGAGCGATCCTGACTAAAGATCAGACAAAGAATATCCCGGGAACCACTTGTAACGGCTCCTTGGGACAGATCGATCCCGGTAACGGTGGTGGTGGTGGTGCACCCGATCCAGTATTCGGAATATTCTTCCCGTCAGAAACCGGATGGGGGACATATGCTTTTGAAGATCAGTGGCCAACAAAGGGCGATTACGATCTTAATGACTTCGTTACAGCATTTCGCGTAAGCTTCTATGCAAACTCCTCAAACCTAATTACAGAGCTTCACTTTGACTATCAAATCATGGCAGTTGGAGCAACCTATAACATCGCTGCAGGGTTCCAGCTTAACAATGTTCCGGCATCTAACGTCACATTGGTAACAGGGCAGCTGATGGGAGGTGCAACAACTCCATTTACTGTGAGCAGCAATGGTGCAGAGAACGGTGTAACTACTGCGGTTATTCCTCTGTTTAACAACACAAAGAACGTGGCTACATACACCGGATTCCTCAACACAGAAAGGGGATCATATACAGCAACAGAGCAGAAAAAAGTGGTAGTTAAATTTAACACGCCTGTTAATCAGTCCTCTCTCTCTATGGAGTCATTTAACTTTTTTATAGTTGTCAATCAAAGGGGAAGAGAGATTCATCTACCCGGCTCTCCTGCAACTTCAAAATTTGACTCTAATCTTGCCGCTGGAACAGGCTTACACCCCACAGATAAATTCAAAGATGCTAACGGTATGATGTGGGGGTTGATGTTTCCTGAGTATTTCAGTTACCCGCTTGAGAGAAAATCAATTATTGATGCATACACACACTTTGCCGCATGGGCAACATCGGGAGGAGCACAATATAATGATTGGTTTATGAACAAAGAGGGCTACCGTAAAGATGAACTCATCTATTAGAGGATAGACTAAAAGTTATAAGAGAAGGGTGTCAAAAATTACTTTTTGACACCCTTCTTGCATTCAAGAAACTTAGAATAAGATTTATTATCGTCTTCTACTATTTTGTCTGTTCTTAGAATTTTTACTCTTTTTATTCTCTTTATTAAAATCCCTAATACTTTTGTCAATAGATTTTAAGTCGCGATTGAATTCACGTCTGAAATATTCCCACTCATTACGACTATTGGCCTTGAATGAATCAAGTTTCCTTTTCAAGTTATAATTTCTTGCTTCTATAGCAGAAACCCTATCTCTATGGTTTGATATTTTTAAGTCGTTAATTCTCCTATCATTATGACTGAGTCTTTGGTTATACTCTACTCTGTAATCACGACTCCAAGCTCCTGATTTTGCCGTCTGTTTTCTTTTAGAAGTCCCACAACTAGATAGAACTGTAACAGCAATTACTATGACTACAACAACCTTATATAATATATTCTTGAACATATTAGAAATTATTAGTCGTCATAATTACATCGTAATCTGAATATTGCACACTTGGGTCATTCTCTGCAGTAATAAATATCCTTAATGGTTTAATTGAAGATACCGTTTCAAATGAAGCCTTAAGTTTGGTTGACAAGAATTTTGATGATACTTTGATTTTACCAATGTTTTTAGGCATATTCTCCTCTGTAATCATCCATATAACATATGCCTGTCTTGGAGGAGATAATCTCTCCGGAGCTGCCAGGTTATCTATATTAACCTTTATCAGATAGTTGTTGTTCTTATCTTTTCTTACTTTTACCGTTCCCTCAGCTGCTGGAACAATAGCAGATTTAGAAAACTTTACCCTCTGAGCACATGCATTCATTGGGAAGATGATAATAACAGCGGCTAAAAGTAGTAGTATTGTGTTAATTCTTTTCATATTTTATTGTAATTTATTGTAATTAATGGTTTAATTAGAAAAGCCGTTCCGGAAATAATCCGGAACGGCTTTGGTGTTTAATAATTTTCGTTAGGAATAATATCAATTATCACTGTTCTGTTGTAAAACCTCTCCTCCGGGAGTTTGTTCTCAAAAGGGGCATAATTAACATCTGATCCAAATCCAAATACCTCGAATTTTACACCCTTCTTACCCTGACTCTTAAGTGCTTTTTCCAGAATTTGTTTTACATCCATAGCTCGCTTGATTGAGAGATTATAATTATACTCTTCATCTCCAATTGTATCGGTATGACCATGTATAAAAACTCTTCCGTTCTCTTTAATTAGCGGAGCCACAACTTCTGTAAGGAATTTATCATATGATTCGACTGCTGTAGGTTTGTCGAAATCGAATAGGATACTGAAACGATAGCCCTCTTCTGCAGCTTCCTCTATTTTTGAAAGTTTAAAATTACTCTCTTTGCGAATAACCTGATCATCCTTGGTTCTGCCAATCATTACTGCTTTGAATGTCCCTTTTTGTTTATCCTTTAGTATTGTGTTTCCGGAGACACTCTCCTGAGATTTTGTGAATGGGCCGTAGTATTGAACAACACCCGCTTCATCTGTAATTTCAAGATTCCAGGACTTTATTATACTCTTGCTTCCATCCTCCGTTTTAAAGAAAACTCTACTATCAATAGGATCTTGTTCTACTACAGATATTTGTAATGGAGCAAGAAGATTTCCGGATGTACTTACAACATCTACCCTCCTGTCGCCTTCACGAAGCTGGGCAAGATATTTGGTGCCTCCTGGTTGTTCAGATGGTATCAACGGTTTGTTTCTGCCCTCCGTTTTAATTCTGTAAGAACCTATCCCAAAAGTATTAACAAGATAATCCTTTACAGATTCAGCATAACTAAGACCAAGTGCAGAACCCTCTCCCGCAGAAGCTCCGATAAGGGTAACCTCCAGTTTTGGATCCTGTCTCATGCGATATCCAAGGATATTGATAATATTTCTGTAGGCATTGAGCTGCCTTTGAGATCTGTGATTTATATCCTTTGGCTCTGGCTCCATAAATTGACTCTCGTTAAAGTTCAACGCATCTGCTTTACTTAGCCTTACATATCTTGCAGGGATCTCTTTAGACCCCTTCTCAAAAAAGAGATAATTCCTTAGAGGGAAGGTCTCCTTGACCAATCTCTTTACAGGAATAACCGCAGGCACCTCAACCGTAAACTGAACATCCCTATCCACTACAACCGGAACAACAGGAAGAACAACAGGTTTATAGTATACAGGTGCTTCTTCGGCTTTTGCTTTGGTTCTGCCAAACTTGATTGCAACACCTACTCTCAAAGTTGAAATAGACCAGCTCTCAATAGAGCGGGGATCCTGTCCAAAATATGGTTTAAACATAATAAAAGGGGAGAGATTGACCTGGTTTGAGCTGCTAACAGTAGATAATGGAATTTCATAACCAATACCAACATGTGTAGACCAGCTATTTACATTCATATCACTAAATTCTGAATAGACATCATCCCTTAGATCCTGCTTGTAAAGAAAATCAGATCCCAGATTATAGCTATATCCAGCTCCAACAAACATATAGAAGTTTGATGCAAAAGGTGCAATTCTTATGCTTGGCTCTACAGAGAAATAGCTGATTTTTGAATATAGGTCTGCAGGACAGTTACAAGGAGCCATCACAGTATGAAACTTACCTCCTTTATTATCATATCCAACATTTAGCATAAATCCCAAAACAGGATTTGGCCTGTATTCAAATAGAATAGAAGTATACATTCCTACCCCAAAGCCATTGTGAAAAGCACCGGGGGCAAACAGTTCCGAATTCAACTTTTGTGTCGTTCCGGTATAGGAATTTAAATTTGCTGCACCTGAGAAACCAATCCATATTTTTGGTTGGGGTCTAATACCCTCCTGTGCCTGTAACGAAGCAGTTATAACTGCCATCATCACTGCTATTGCTAATATTTTTCGTAACATAAAATTTTCATTTATAAAGTTTTGTCCTGTTCAAATTATGGTTTGGTCACAATATTTGCATCCAGTGTTACTGCTGCAATTCTGGTAAGTGCTCTTCCGTTTAAAACGGCACCTGTTTCAAGTGTTATTGACTGATCGGCAAGTATATTTCCGTAAAAAATGGAGTTTGTACCTAGTGTAGCAGAGGTTCCCACAATCCAGTAGATATTCTTCGCCTGTGCACCGCCGCTTAAGACAACAGAAGTTCCAGCCAAAGAGGTGAGTGTAGATCCCATCTTAAAGATGAAGGTTGCGTTTGCGTCACCCTGTGCATCCAGCCATACCGACCCGCTTGAGAGGAGTACAGATGTAGAATTAACATAGAGCCCCGGTGTAAGAGTAAGTCCGCTCAAATCTCCTGGTAGACTTATTGCGCTTGTAGACCTTGACTGTCCATCATTGAATGCAGTTGTTAAATCCAGCTTCGCCTGTGCGGCTAATGCGTTGGCAGCATTAATGATTCCGTTAACGATTCCCGGAGGAAATCCGTTGATCGTTCCGGTTGGGCTTGTTCCCAAACTTCCGTTTACAATAGTCGGTCCTGTATTTGTAACTCCTGATCCGGCAAGTACTGCATATTCACCAGCAGTTCTAAGATCAATTCCAAGAGGGCCTGCAGGCAAACTTGTTGTAAAGTCCCACTCATAATTGCTTATAAGTGTATTTCCGGCAATATCCTTAGCTCCTGTGGTAATAGTCGCACGATAAGTAGTTCCGGATTCCAGATTGGCATTTGGATTAAATGTTGCCATCAATCCGCTGTATGTTACCAACCCTGCAACAGAGACCAATCCTTTTTTAACAGTAAATGTCAAATTATTGATTGATGTGTTATCCATAAGCTCACTGAATGTTGCGGTTATGTTTGCACCAAGTGCAACATTTACTGCATTGGATAGTGGTGAGGTCAAAACAACAGTTGGCCTGATAATATCCGGCAAACTACCTGTTGTAAAGCTCCATGTGTAACTTGAAGCCATTGCATTTCCAGTAGCATCTTTAACTCCGTTTGTTATTGTAGCTGTGTAAACCGTGTTTGGATCAAGGTTAGAGTTAGGAATAAAAGATCCCTTCATCCCAAAATATGTAACAGAGCCGGCAACATTAACTGCACCCTTTTTAACAGTGAATGTAGTATTATTGAATGTAAGCGGATCCATTGCTTTGCTGAAAGTGGCAGATATTACCTTATCCAAAGGAACATTCGTTGCAGAATTGAGAGGGTCTGTAGATACTATATATGGTAACGCACCCGTTGTAAAGCTCCATGTATAGTTATTTGCAAGATTGTTACCTGTTGCATCCTTAACTGCAGATGTTATAGTTCCTGTATATAGAGTGCTAGGTAAAAGAGGCGAAGTTGGTGTAAAGGTTACAATATTTCCAAAATATGTAATAACCCCGCTAACCGGTATCAATCCATTCTTAATTGTTACTGTTGAGCTATTAAGTGTAGAGACATCCATCGCTTTACTAAAAGTAGCGGTGATGATCTTGCTTAATGGTACATTAACTGCATTGTTCACAGGATCTGTGGAGATAACAACCGGCACAGCACCTGTTGTGAAACTCCAGTTGTAATTTGAAGATAGTTGGTTTCCTGCAACATCTTTTGCCCCTGTTGTAATAGAAGCGTTGTAAAGCGTACCCGGTGATAGTGCTACATTTGGTGTAAATGTTGCAACATTACCAACATATGAAACAATTCCGGCGATAGAAATTGCACCATGTTTAACAGTAAATGTAGAAGTATTTAATGTTAACGGTGCCATCGCTGTATTAAAGGTTGCAGTAATCTTTTTGTCTAGCTCTACATCTACAGCTTCATTTAGAGGATCTGTCGATACTACAAAAGGTAATGCACTTGTTCTAAAAGTCCATGTATAATTTGAAGCCATTGCATTTCCGCCTTCGTCCTTAACACCGGTCGTTATTGTACAAGTGTAAACCGTGTTTGGATCTAGGTTAGCAGCTGGTGTAAACGAAGCTTTCATCCCGGCATATGTTACAGCTCCGGCAACATTAACTACCCCCTTTTTAAGTGTAAAGGTTGTATTGTTTATAGAACCTGGATTCATCGGCTTGTTGAAAGTTGCAGAGATTACCTTATCTGGGTTGACATTTACAGCTTCATTAATTGGATCTGTTGAGATAACCAGTGGTAAATTACCTGTAGTAAAACTCCACACATAGTTGGCAGGAAGTTTATTGCCGGTAGCATCCTTAACATCAGCTGATATAGTACCAGTGTAAAGGGTACTCGGTAAAAGTGGAGCTGAAGGTGTAAAGGTTACTATATTTCCAAAATATGTCACAGTACCTGCAACTACATTCGATCCCTGCTTAACAGTAAATGTTGCGTTATTCAAAGTTGTCACATCCATCGCCTTACTGAAAGTAGCTGATATGATTTTACTAAGAGGAACATTTACTGCATTGTCCACAGGGTCAGTTGAAATTACAACAGGTAAGGTTCCGGTATTGAAACTCCATACATAATTGCTCATTATAGAGTTGCCCTGAACATCTTTTGCTCCTGTAGTAATAGTTCCTGTATAGACAGTATTTGCAGTAAGATTTAAAGTAGGAGTAAACATAGCGGTATTGCCGGAATATGTCACCACTCCCGGTATAAAAGTAAGGCCTTGCTTAAGAAGGAATGTCCCTGAATTTATTGTAGCAGAGCTCATTGGCTTACTAAAAAGAACCGAAATAACCTTCCCTAAAGGTACTCCGGAAGCACCATTAACAGGGTCTGTCGAAACAACTTCAGGCGCACTGCCGGTTGTGAAGTTCCACACATAATCTGCAATCATTGCGTTTTTAAGAGGGTCTCTTGCTCCTTTGGTAACGGTTGCCGTATATGCTGTATTGGCAAGAAGATTAACCGCAGGAGTGAAAACAGCCACTACGCCCGAATAGGTTACGGTTCCAGGAATAACTGTGGTTCCTTGTTTTAGAGTGAAAGTTGTTGTGTTTATAGTCAAAGCATCCATCGGCACATTAAAAGTTGCAGATATCTGTTTGTTAAGAAGAACATCAGACGCTCCAGTTGCAGGATCAGTAGAGATTACTTCGGGACAAATGCCCTTTATCTCACCTGTAAAGTCGTCTTTTCGGCATTGCCATAAAAACACACTAAGCAAAAGAGCTACAACCCATATTCCTTTGAATATCTTTATAATACTCTTGCTCTTGTTGTGAATTTTCTCTTTAAGTTTTTTTGGCTGGTCTTCCCAGTTACCGGTGATCTTAAAGTTATCATCAGCGAATTTTTGCTTTGTACTCATCATTATTAAGTATTAGTAATATAACTGTAAGTTCGGTCTAATCAGATATAAAACCATTACAAAACAAGGAGTTCTTTTTACATCATTCACACTTTTTCCCAAAAACAAGAGTTTTAATCGCGGGCATGGTGTCTCCGAGTAGAAATCCCCATGGTTTAAGAGACTCAATTCGGTCGAAGACTACTTTTACAATTGCTGTAAGCGGAATAGAGATAAACATTCCCGGTATCCCCCACAGAACCCCAAAGGCTATTACCGCAATTATTGATACAAGTGCGTTAATTTTCACTTTGGATGCCACAATTTTCGGAACAATATAGTTGTTGTCTATTAATTGAATAATATAGTAGCAGACAAGAACATACACTGCATACCAGGCAGTTGACTTGGTTACAACAGCAATCATCATCGGCATGGCAACTGCAACCAAACCTCCGATATATGGAATAAGATTAAGCAATGCACCAATTATTCCAAGAAGAATGGCATATTCAATTCCAAGAATAAGCAGTGCCGCTGAATTGAGAACGGCAACTATTACGGTTTCAATAAAAAGTCCTGTCAGATAACGCTGAACAACAATTTTTGTCTGTGTTATTATATCATTTACTCGACCTCTGTTTATGGTTCCAAAAAACTTATGAATAAACTCAAGCAGAAGTGGCTGGTAATACAGTATCATAAATACATAAACCGGAATAAGTAACAGTGCAAAAATACCGCTTCCAATATTCAACAGAGTCCTTCCTACCGAAGAGCCGCTCAGCTCAATAAACTCATTTTTAGTGCTGGAGACCCATTCAATAATCTTTTGAGGCTGAATATTAAAGTAGTTAGAGGCCCACGAAATAGACTGGTTTAGATATTCAGTAAATTTTTCTACCAACACAGGCCACGACTCACTGAACTTGCTTGCCTGTGAAAAGAGAAATGTGCCAAAAATGGTAATCAGAAAAAGCGCAAGTATTACAGTGAGAGCGATCGCTACAACCCTATTGAGCTTTAACCTCACAAAGAGATTTACTGCCGGATTAAGAACTACTGCAAAGAAGACCGAAAAAATAATCGGAATAAGAATTCCCTGGGCAATATAGAGGATATATACAAAGAAATAGATCCCTGTTATGAAAATTGAAATTCTCACATAAAAAGGGATAATATGTTTATCTTCCATAGTAGCTATTATGATTGAGGCCCTCTTTGAAAAATAGCTCCAATAATCCTATGACCGATTGCTTTTACTGCTTCCGGGTTTGTCGAGATTATGGTTGTTACTCCAATCTGAATCATATGTCCAAAAAATTTTCTGAAGATATTTCCCGAGTTTCCCACAAAAATCTTATTGCTCACATAACCAGATGTCAAGCCAACAGAGGTGCTTAGGATGTTTTTTAGTAAATCCGGCGAATTTACCATCTTATTAAATGAGTTTTTAATAATATTCGCCGGTTTTAGACTCTCTACGCATATCCCAAATTGAACCTTAAGCATTTCTCTTTGTGCACTTTGTAATTGCACAAGAGAGTATATTGCTTTATCCAGATCATTTTTTGAATTAATGTTTTTCATTTTGATTTATTTCACAATCTGTTTGATAATAAAGTTGATCACGATCTTTTTAAACCAATTATTTAAAAATAGAGAGATCACACATGCAATGATGCCATAGAATGAAGCAACAATAATAAATCCATACCACAATTTACCAAGAGCATCCCCAACCAGAATCGCAACCGCAACAGAGGTTATCAGGAAAAACATTAAGAAGAAAAGCAACACAGTTACTCTTACTATTACTGCCGAAGCAACTTTTAAAATATTGTTAAGAGTATTTAACTTATAAAGTTCAAAGCTGGTTTTTACATAATCTTCTGTTCTTTTGAGAAGCGTCTCAAACGTGTTTACTTTATACTCTTCCATCGCAGTCGATCTCTATGCTTTAGCTTTATACTTCCTCTTCACCTGCTCGGTTACATCTTCTATCTCCTCTTCAACTTTTTCATTAATGTCCTCAACTTTTGCAGAGACTCTGTCAACAAATTCATCAAACTTATCTTTTAATCCCTCTGCATAGTCATCTCCTTTCTGCGAGATTTTTTTACGGGTTGCAGAACCTTTATCCGGTGCAAACAAAACCCCTACTATTGCACCAATAGCCAATCCGGCCAGTGTTCCCAAAAGAATTTTTCCTACATTCATAATTGTTATTTTATTAGTTTTTAATATATCTGTCTCATACCTTACATCGATTATGGCAGAGATTTAAGACTTCAGGCAGTAAAAGCTTTCTCTTTTAAACAGGTATCTTTAAAGTGAGATGCATTCAATCCTGTCACATCCTTAAATTGATTTGAGAGATGAGACACACTACTGAATTTCAATCTATATGATATTTCTGTAAGAGAGAGCCCACTTTGAACGTGAAGCTTTTTAACCACCTCAACTCTCTCTTTTATATAATATTTTTCTATACTTATCCCTTCTGACTTTGAGAACAGTTTTGACACATTTGGGTAGTTACAGTTCAATTTTTCGCTTATATAGTTTGATAATTTTATCTTTTGGTCAATTTCGGAATAATTTATGAGTTCATTTATAGCTAACTTAATATCATTAATAATCTTCACGTTTTTATCTTCAATTAACTCAAGTCCAGATTCAATCAACCCCGTGTTTAACATCTCTAGTTGTAACTTTGTCAAGTTCTCATCGCACTCCACCCTCCCTAGCTCTACAAGAATATTGCTAAGATTAAGCTTCTCAAGCTCTACTCTAACAGCCATTATGCACCTAATGCATACCATATTTTTTATATATAATTTCATAACAAAAGTAATTACGGAGACTACCTGTATCTCCTGCCCTTAATTACCCTCAAAAGAATTGCTATAATTGCAAAAACAAGAAGTATATGAATAATACCTCCCAAATTAAAACCCACCAGCCCTATCAGCCAGGCAAAAATTAAGATAATTGCTAAAATATAAAGTAAATTTCCCATCGTTCCCATCCCTCCTAAGATGATTATACAACCCACATTTGCCTGATTAACTGTAATCTCTGCAGAGTGGTAATCTCAATTATAAAATTATAATCGTTGTAATGTAAATTTCATCTTTTTAATATAAAAAAGAGTTATACAATTACCTGGAAATGTTACATCTTTCACAGATTCTCGAGCATAATCCGTCTTTCGTTCTTTAGTCTTTTGAAGTGAGAGGGAGACAATCCGGTGAATTTCTTAAATTGGTTAGAGAGGTGGGCCACACTACTATAACCAAGATCAAATGCTATCTCGGTAAGATTAAGCTCATTATATACCAGCAACTCTTTTACCTTTTCGATTTTATGGTTAAGATAAAACTTCTCAATTGTAATCCCGGTCACTTCAGAAAAGAGGTTTGCAAGATATGTATAGTCATAACCAAGCTTATCACTGATATAGTCCGATAGATTTGTCTTTAACTTTACCTCTGAGTAGTGGACTGTCTCAATTATAATGCACTTTATCTTTTCTATCAGGACGCTCTTCTTATCATCCATAAGTTCCAATCCCGATTTTCTTAGTGCTTCATCCAACTGCAACCTCTGTTCCGGACTGAGTTGAGACTCTATCTCTACCTGCCCCAGTTCAATCAATATATAACCTATGCCGAGCTTTTCCAACTCGTTCTTAACCACTATTTTGCAGCGGATACAAACCATATTTTTTATATAAAGCTTAACTTTATATGAAGAGATGTAGCCTTGGATTAGCTCTTCCATACTGATGTATTAATCAAATTTAGAAAAAAATTAAAAACTTGTTGGTTAGTAAAGTATCTGTGATAATTATAGTCTTATTTTTCTTAAAAGGGGCTTAATGATTTTTGATTTTACAGTTATTGTCATTGGCATAATAAGAACGGTAAGAGACTTAATGCTTATATACTTAAGATATCCCATCTTTATAAAACGATAGAGTATCTCTGCACGGCTTTTAATTTTTAGTGCGCCGGACTGATATGCAACAGCATCAAGGATTATTCGGATAAGTTCATCCAATGTCTCAGAAACGGATTCACTCTTTCCTCTTTTAAGAGATTGCAACTCATCAACAACAATCAGATAACATCTTACATTCTTCTCAGAGAAAACTCTTGTCATCGTAGAATCTATTCTAACTCTTCTGTGAAAAAAAATCTCGGCAATATAGCCAACATTAAGTGAATTAAGATACAATTGCGGTAAATAGAGTTCATCTTCATGGATGATTCCGGGATAGAAGCGAAGTCTGTTCTCTTCTACTAAAGATCTCTTTACAAAGTGAATCCATGGAGCAGCTCTAAATAGTCCCGAGAAAGTAAGAAGCTTGAGAATCTCCTCTCCGGAGTAGATCTTTTTATTGTCAATATACCCTTTACGATTATAATCATATCCGGATATCTTAAGATTATCTTCTGTAAACACATCTGCATCAAATAATATCAAATCCAGTGACTCCTGCTTTGCCCTGTTATAGCAAATCTCCAATGCACCTAAATCCAAAATATCATCGCTGTCCATAAAGTAGAGATACTCCCCCTCTGCATGGTTGAGCGCAGTATTTCTTGCAATTGACTGACCGGAGTTTTGTTGAGTATAGATTTTAACTCTGCTATCACCCTCCGAGATTTTTTTAAGAGTTAGTAAAGATCCGTCATCCGACCCGTCATCCACAATAAGAATCTCAATATCTCTGAGTGTTTGGTTTATAACAGAACCGACCGACTCACCGAGGTATCTCTCTGTGTTATACACAGGAATAATAACACTTACTTTTGGGGTAATCATATTATATATCTTAATTTTGCAAAAATAGCAAAAAACATGAACCCTAATCAATTTACCTTATTTCTAAAAGCTATTCCAAAATATAATAAGTATATTTGTTGTGCTTAGTAATAAAACTCACTGAGAATGCCCATAAAAATTGCTTTTTGTATACCTTCACTATACCTCATGGGAGGTATGGAAAAAGTCCTGACAATCAAAGCCAACTACTTTGCCGAGGTTCTCGGGTATGATGTTGTAATAATTCTTACAGACGGCGTAGATAAGAAACCCTTTTTTACTCTCTCCCCAAAAATTGAGGTTGTAGTGTTAGATATCAACTACGAAGATATCAGAACCTATCCCGTATTGTTAAAAGTTTTTCTCTACTCCTATAAACAATCCATCTTTAAAAAGAGACTATCAAAAGCACTCTTCTCTATTAAGCCTGATATTACTATATCAATGCTAAGAAGGGAGATTAATTTTATTACCCGGATTAAAGACGGCAGTAAAAAAATAGGTGAGCTCCACTTTAACCGCTTGAATTATCGCGACTTTAACACAAGAGGCAAGAAAAAGGGGATTAAGGGTCTTCTTGCCAGGTTCTGGATGAGACAGCTAATCTCAAACCTTAAAAGAGTGGATAGATTTATTGTTCTAAGCAACGAGGATAAGAAGAACTGGAAAGAGCTGGACAATGTATCTGTTATCTACAATCCAATTTATGAATTTCCGGAAAAAATATCTGACTGCACTTCAAAAAGGGTAATCGCTGCCGGCAGATATGCATCCCAGAAAGGTTTCGACATGCTCATCGATAGCTGGAAAATTGTCAGTAAAAGACATCCGGACTGGGAACTATCTATATATGGTAGCGGATCACGGAAACAGTTAACCAAACAGATTATTAAAAACGGTCTCCAAAACAGCTGTACTCTCAATGAAGCTGTTATTAATATCAATGAAAAATATGCTGAGTCATCTATTTTCGCTTTCAGTTCGCGATTTGAGGGCTTTGGGATGGTTATTACAGAGGCAATGGCATGTGGAGTACCCCCCGTGGCATTTGCCTGCCCTTGCGGCCCAAAAGATATCATCACGAACGGCGTTAATGGACTTCTTGTAAAACCCGAGAGCGTAAAAGAACTGGCCGAGAAGATATGCTATCTAATAGAGAATGAGGATATCCGTAAAGAGATGGGAAGAAGAGCAAGAGAGAGAGCAGAAGATTTCAAGATTGATGTTATTGCCGGTGAGTGGGACACACTTTTCCGAACTGTTTTAAACGAAGAGAAGCATTAGAGATCAAACCTCTAAACATTTTATCAAATAATTATTATAATTTGTACATTTGAACCCAATTTACTTACAGGAAAATGGCTATTAAAATTGCATTTTGCTTACCCTCGCTTCATCTTGTTGGCGGGATGGAGAAGGTTCTTTCGATGAAGGCGAGCTACTTCGCAGATATCATGGGATACGATGTTACAATTATTCTGACAGATGGCAAGGATAAAAGTCCTTTTTTTCCATTATCCCCAAAAGTTAAGATTGTTAATCTCGATCTTAACTATGAGAATATCAGACTTTATCCAATTTACCTGAAGCTGCTTATATACTCATATAAGCAGTTCCTATACCGCAAAAGATTAACCAGTGTTCTCAAAACCATAACTCCGGATATTACTGTCTCTATGCTCAGGCGTGAGATAAACTTTATCACAAAGATCAAAGATGGCAGTAAAAAGATTGGGGAGCTCCAGTTTAACAAACAGAACTACAGAGATTTTAACACTAAGGGAGAGCAAAAGGGCATTAAAGGATTTTTTGCCAGATTATGGATAAAACAGCTTATAGATAACCTTCGGAGGGTGGACAGATTTGTTGTCCTTAGTTACGAAGACAAAGAGAAGTGGACAGAACTTGACAATATCTCGGTAATCTATAACCCCCTAGAGAAGATTCCGGAGAACTACTCCGACTGTACATCAAAAAGAGTGATAGCCGCAGGAAGATTTGTTAGTCAGAAACGGTTTGATATGCTCCTTGACAGTTGGAAAATAGTTAGCGAAAAACATCCGGACTGGACATTGACTGTGTATGGCAGCGGAGAGAAGAGTCCCTATTATAAACAAATCAAAAAGAATGGTATAGAGAAAAGCTGCACTCTTCATGATGCTGTCCTTGATCTAAATGATAAGTTTACAGAATCATCAATATTTGCATTCAGCTCACGTTTCGAAGGGTTTGGTATGGTGATTACAGAGGCAATGTCATGCGGACTTCCTGCTGTTGCGTTTGCGTGCCCATGTGGCCCAAAGGATATAATCACCAACGACCTGGATGGAATCCTTGTGAAACCACAAGATATTAAAGCTCTTGCAGATAAAATCTGCTATCTTATTGAGAACGAAGATATACGTAAAGCAATGGGAGAGAGAGCAAGGGAGCGCTCAAAACAGTTCACGATTGAGATTCTTGCAAAAGAGTGGGATACGCTTTTCAGATCGCTTTTGGCAGATAAAACAGATTAGCTCAGATTTTAATTATCTAATCATTGTTGCCAATTATAACATCCACAACCTTTTTCATTTGAACTTCCCAGGATAGCTTCTCCTCTATTGATTTGCGTATCTCCTGCGGGGAGAGTTTCATGTCCTGGCAAAAATGGAGGATCTCACAGATATTCACAGGAGATTCATTGGGAGCAATCTTTAGGATATATGGCATATTCTCAAAATCTTCGTCAATCTCAGAGTAGGCAAATGCCAATCCCCTTGCAGCGTATTCACGATTCTTAAGTGTCTTGATATATGTTATTCCTGTTCTGTGCCTTGCCAGACTGGCTATCCCAAAGTCTGCCATATCAAAAAAAGAGTCAAGTTCATCAGATCTTCTGTTTCCATGAAAATGGACATATTGGTTCATCCCTAGCTTATTGGTCAACACCTTTAATTCTAAATTATCCTTTTCGCAACCATCGCCGACAATATGAAAATGAACCTCCTTTGTAAAATTATCCGACCTGTAGTAATCTGCAAGCCCTGTGATTACTCTGTCGAATCCGTGCCAGAAATGGATCTCTGCAACACCCAGAAGATTGAAGATAGCTGAGTTATTATCCCCTCTTTGAGAGAGGCCAACACTTTTAAAGTCAATGGCATTAGAGATCTTGACTGTTCTAACTCCCTCTATTTTATCAAGGTTGGTAAAAGTCACAATCCCATCAATCTTGCCTTTGAGCCCTTTACGAAAAAGACGGTTCAGAAAAAAAATTGGCTTATATTTAAAATGCTCCTTACTTGTCTCTATATCATATGGATAGGTAGGGTACTCCAAAACAATCTTTATCCCCTTTTCTCTTAATTTATCAAACATCCTCAACATAAAAGGATTGCAATTGTAAAAGCTCCTTATATATACAAATCCAATATTGTTTTTAATAATATAATTTGTAAGATTTTTAAAACATATCCACTTACCGAATTTTGAGAAGAGCCCATTACCAAAATCATCTATCCGGATATTGTCGCAGACTCTTCTTTGGTTCCCCTCAGAGTCAATTTCCATATAACAGAAGAGCATCTCAATACCGGATAACCTGAGGGCCTCAATTTGTGAAACAATTTTTTTACTTATTCCACTAAACTCCTTAAGTCCAAAAAAATGAATAAATAACCCTTTCATTCTACACCATCTCTTTTATTGGGATTCTCATCTGAATCTCCTGTAAAGAAAAAATATCTTTGAAAACCCTTTACAGAGTCCCAGACTCTTATTAAAAACGCCTTAAACATCGGGCCGTCTGCTCCTAACGATTTTGTACATGTCATGGCTCTGGTCTTTAAACCTCTTTTAAAAGATATCTTTCCAAACTCTGCAAGATCATAGGCCATTGCACCATCCTCACCTCTGCTGATATGCACCCTGTAACCTCCGATCTTCTTTGCCAAAGGGACAGAGTGTCCAAAAACGGCGCCTCTTACACACCATACCGGATTTCTAAAGGATAGGAAAAATAGGTGGATATCCCTAATAAGCTCGTAACTCCTTAGCCATAACATAGGATAACCTTTACCGGGAACGTAGCTGTAGGATGCTGAAACCGCAACAACACCCGGCTTTTTAAGCCCATCTATCATCTTCTCAATATACTTCTCCGGATAAAGAGTATCTGAATCTATACAAAGAATATACTCTCCCCTTGCCTCAAATAACCCTCTGTTTCTGGCATAACCGGGCCCTTTCCTGCTCTCCGCAAAGAAGGGAAGAGAGACCGCTTTGTAAACGTCAGCGGTTCTGTCTGTTGAATTATTATCTATCCCTATAATCTCAATAGGATACTTGCATTTAGAGTCACTAAGAGACCAAATACAACTCAAAAGCCGGCTCTCTTCGTTATGAGCGATTATAGCAACGGTTGCAACAGGAGTAGAGCTCTGTATTGTTGCGAGTCTCTCCTTTATCAGGTCAATTATCTCCTGTGGAGCATCCGAAAAGGGTCTCTCAAAGACGACAAGATATTTCTTATACCAAC
>JAUYTB010000031.1 GCA_030695305.1 Bacteroidales bacterium | reverse complement strand
TATCCCATTTTGCATTGAATTTTACGGAGGTTCTGGAGTAGTCAAAATACCAGAGTCCATCATTGTTGCGTTTATAGTTTACAAGATAGTCGGCACTCATTACATCCATTTTAAGAGATGCTGGTTTCTTTTTTATAAAGTATGCGTTTGCAGTTTCACGTCCCTCAACATTCATTGAGAACTCAACTCTTCCAACAGCCAGAGATTCGGAGTCAATATATACTTTTCCACGAAAATAGATCTCTTTTATACCTGGCTTCTCATTGAATTCAATGACATAGAAGAATCTGTCATCTATTGTAACAGGATTAGAAAATACAAAAGAGTATATCTGATCTAGCATAAGAGTCTCAACTCCAAGAAATGGATCCTTCATTACATCAAGGTCAAGTGAAGAGTTTGGACCTCCCTGAAACTTAACTAGAAGAGTATCAATCCTATTAATATCGTAACTGCCTCTAGCTTTAAAGATTCCGATCTGGTCTGCTCTGTAACCGGCATAAGAAGCTTTATTGATATCTAAAACGGCCTCATTAATAGATACATAGTTATTCCCCTTTTTTATCATCTCCCTGTAAAAGGCGGTCATTTGTACAGGTTTTTGACTGTAGTTAACATTTACTCTTGCCACTGCCATTCGAATCATTGAAAGAGCATCCTGAGGTCTTACAGTCACCGGTTTAAGAGTAATATTAGATTGCTCCATTCTAATGAGAAGCTCCCCTTTTGCGAAATCATGAATCGAATATTTTACCGATTTATAGCCGAGATATGATATCAAAATAGAATCTGCCTTTACTCCGGAAGGTATTTTGAGGACAAAAACACCATCGGAGTTGGTTACATTGCTTATGTTGGTTGACAAAAGCTGAACTGAAGCAAAGCTGAGCGCTCTCTTATTTGCACCATCCTGCACCCTTCCGGAGAGTGAGATTAAATCCTGAGCTGTTGACACTGTTGCCATCAGCATTATTGAGACCATTATTATTAAAAAACGTTTCATCGCTGTATGATTTGAGTATTTATAATTTGGCTCTGTATGCGAATTTACAATTTTTAAGCCATTATATTAACGTTTAAGTTTAAAAAAAGTTAATTTCGCACTCCAATAACAATGATGATGGGAAGACGAGAAAAAGAACTATTAGAAAATGTTGAGATAGAATTGATTGCAGCAGAAGGTAAATCCCTTGCTCACATAAATGGCAAGGTGCTGTTTGTCCCCTTTACAATACCGGGAGATATTGTAGATGTACAGGTCAAGATTAAACGAAAAGGGTATATGGAGGGTTATGTTACCCGAATGGTTAAGCCATCACCCTCAAGAATCGACCCTTTTTGCTCTCATTACGGACTTTGCGGAGGTTGTAAGTGGCAGCCGCTCCCCTACTCTGTCCAATTAGAGCATAAGCAGCAGCAGGTTGTTGATCAACTTACCCGTATAGGAAAACTTAAGCTTCCGGTAATCTCTGATATTCTGGGCTCAAAAAACATCAGGTGGTATAGAAATAAGCTTGAGTATACTTTCTCTGCAAAAAGGTGGATTGAGAGCTCTGCCGAGGTTGAAAATCTCAAAGAGAGAGATAAAATGGGTGTCGGGTTTCATATAGCCGGTCTTTTTGATAAGGTTGTCGATGTAGAGAGGTGCTATCTGCAACCATCTCCATCCAATGAGATTAGGTTGTTTGTAAAGGATTTTACACTTAAAAACAACTACACCTACTTTGATCTCAGGGAGCAGACTGGGTTGATGAGAACTTTGATTATACGTACTTCTACAACCGGAGAGGTTATGGTTATAGTAGTATTTGCCTATGAAGATAGAGATTTAAGAACTCTCCTGCTGGATGCAATCAAAGAGGCCTTTCCTCAGATAACTTCGTTAAACTGGATGATTAACGACAAGAAAAATGATTCAGTTACCGATTTGGAATCTTACCTGTATCATGGATCAGACCATATTTATGAGAAGATGGAGGAGCTAAGCTTTAGAATAGGAGCTAAATCATTTTATCAGACAAACTCAGAGCAGGCATATCAGCTCTATTCTGTTGTAAGGGATTTTGCTGCTCTAACCGGAAGTGAAACAGTTTATGATCTCTACACAGGTACAGGTACAATAGCTCTTTTTTTAGCTAAAAGAGCATCCAAGGTTATAGGTATAGAATATGTTCCGGAGGCAATTGAAGATGCAAAGATCAACGCTATGGAGAATGGAATAGATAATTGCAGATTTTTTGCCGGAGATATGAGGGAGATGCTATCTGCCGGATTTATTGCAAAACAGGGTCAGCCGGACGTTATTATACTCGACCCTCCTCGTGCAGGAATACACCCGGATGTTGCTGCTGTTATAGCAGCTGCAAAAGCGAAAAGAGTAGTCTATGTGAGTTGTAATCCGGCAACACAGGCAAGGGATATTGCACTTATGGGAGAGGATTACACAATTGAGAGAGTTCAACCTGTAGATATGTTCCCTCATACCCACCATCTTGAAAATATTGTTTTGATGGTAAAAAAAGGTTAATTTTGGTTAAATCAAAATAGCTGACAATATGATTGATACTGGTATAGATACTATCTGCGCACTCTCAACAGTACAGGGACGTGGTGCAATTGCAGTTATAAGAGTTAGCGGACCGGAGGCAATCTCTATTGCCGACTCTGTTTTTGTTCCAAAAAAAGGGATATCACTTAAAGATACCTCCGCAAACAGAGTCCGATTTGGAGGCCTTTATAATGACCAAAGGTTGATTGATGAGGTGCTGGTCTCTATCTTCAGAAGTCCCCACTCTTATACAGGGGAAGATTTGGTAGAAATCTCATGTCACGGATCTCAGTATATTCAGCAGGAGATACTTGTATTGCTTCTCTCTCGCGGAGCAAGGTTTGCAAAACCGGGAGAGTTCTCTCAACGTGCTTTTCTTAATGGTAAGTTAGATCTTGCTCAGGCAGAGGCGGTTGCCGATTTGATATCTTCAGAAACAGAGGCATCACACAGGATTGCCCTAAATCAGATGAAGGGAGGTTTCTCCAAGGAGCTCTCTGTTATGCGACAATCAATGCTTGAGATTGTTTCACTTTTAGAGTTGGAGTTAGATTTTGGAGAGGAGGATGTAGAGTTTGCGGACAGAGTTAAACTCGGAGAGCTTTTGAATAGTGTCACTTCTCATATTGATAAACTCATTGACTCATTTAAACTTGGAAATGTAATTAAAAACGGAATACCTGTTGCTATTGCCGGTGCAACCAATACCGGAAAGAGCACTCTGCTAAACTCTCTTTTAGGCGAAGATCGAGCAATAGTATCAGAAATACACGGCACTACAAGAGATTTCATTGAGGGCTTTATTAATATTGAGGGGATTGGTTTCCGTTTCATTGATACTGCAGGAATAAGGGAAACAAGGGAGAAGATTGAGATAATAGGTATTGAGAGAAGTTACGAAAAGATAAAGAGTGCCTCTGTGATAATTCTACTGCTTGACTCAGAGAGACCTGAGTATTTTGAATTGGGAATCAAACAGCTATCAACTGTAATTGACAGAGATAATCAAAAAATCATTATTTTGCTTAATAAGATAGATCAACTCAATAAGGCATCGGTTATAGATAATTTAATCAGTGATGTTACTCATATTTGCAATAAGTATAAAATTGAGCCGGTAGATACTCTTCCAATCTCTGCAAAAGCTCTGATTGGGCTGGATAAATTAAAAATGTCTCTTCTTGTATGCCGTGAGTACTCTTGCGAGAGCATCTCATCTTCCCTTGTAACAAACGTTCGTCACTATGAGGCTCTTAAAGATGCACGTTTAGCATTAAACAGGGCAGAAAGTGCTTTAACAGACAAAGTGCCCACAGATCTTCTCTCTCAGGATATAAGAGAGGCCCTGTTTCATATCGGAGAGATTGTAGGTGAGATTAATACAGAGGAGATTCTTGGAAACATCTTCTCTAGGTTCTGCATCGGAAAGTAACTTACTCCTCCTGTTTTTCCTTAACCCGTGCTTTTACAGATCTGATCGTTGACGGACTTACAGAAAAAATATTCGCAATACTTTTTGCATCATAACCCATCATATAAAGAGCGTGAATAATCTTTTCGTAAGGCGATAACTCATCCTTGGAAGCTATATCTGGAAATGTAGAGGTAAAAACCTTACTCTTTGCAATCTCGGGGATAATATCCCTAAGAGTTGATTTGATATTATCAACATGATTATTAAGATTCTCGTATGTCTCTTTTGACTCTTTTCTGCATCTACCGGCCTCATTTAGAACATCTTTAATCAGTATTGGAAACGCACCTGCTGTTGTTTTTAAAACCTCTGTAATTACCCACATTTTTTTTTCATTATCTTCATGAAGGGTAATCTCACTTTTAAGTATCTCTACCTCTTTGGTAAGCGCAAAATTGGTCTTTCTAAGCTGTTTAATAGAATATATTAGAGTAAAGGTTGTAATGATTAATGCAACAAGAAAGAAAATGGCTAAAAGATTAATGCGGCTTTTATAGCTCTTAATCTCTTTTTTCAGACCCTCGTTCTCCTCTCTTTTTTGGCGTAAATTCTCGCTAAGATGATCTCTGAATACTTTTAATGATAACGTAGCGGATTTGGAGTGATATTCGAGTGCCTCACGAAAATAGCCACTACTTTCATATATTTTGGAGAGGTGATTGTACCCCAGATGCGCACTGCGTGCATCTTTTAAGCGAGCGTCTTTGTATTTAATTGCATAGAAAATAGCACTATCGGTTTGATTCAATTTACTATAAACAGATGAGAGATCTAAAAAGGCATCGTCTTTAATTCTATTCAAACTCTCACCGGCAGCAGTATCGCTTAGAATCAAATGGTTATAATATATGATTTTGTCATAATCATCATTTATATTGTAGTATTTGATATACCTCCTGTTCAATATCTGCCTTATATCCGGATCGATGTTGGGATATGCTGCAACTCTATCCAGAATCTCTAACTCTTTATTGTATTCATATACACTTGTTATCATCTCCGAGAGGAAGATGAGAGCGAGCTGTGCCTCCCGGTACAATCCAAGTCTGTGGAAAATAGCAACAGATTTTTCGATATTCTCTTCTACACTCAAACTTGTGATAAATCCTCCTCTTGATTTATTTTTAATTAAGTCAATGATTGAGTTTGCAGCTATAAACTTATATAAATATGCTTCAGTAAGAGGATCGTTTATTTTTTGTCTCTCAAAAATCAATTTAGCTTCATTAAGATATTGAGTGGTTAAAGAGTCTGTAAGCAGAT
>JAUYTB010000069.1 GCA_030695305.1 Bacteroidales bacterium | reverse complement strand
TTTCACCCCCTGACTAAGCATATAACCTATTAGTGCAACAACAAAGACAAATGCCAGGTGAAACGCTAAGGAGTCTATTGATATTGAAGATGTGGTACTCATCCCTGCACTCTCTCTCTTCTCCGGCGGGGTTAGACCGCTTCTCAGATCATCCGGAAGATCTGCAAAATCCTTGATAAAGGAGGTCTCTCCTCTTCTGGCAGCCCTTTTAACCATAATAAGACCCATGATTATGGCAATGACAACACCGGCTGTTGCAGTTGTCATAGCAAGGCTCTTAGCCTCATCCCACCCCAGACCGTCAAATGCACTCCCTATGGCTGCAGCTGTACCATGACCTCCATAAAACCCGGTAGGAAGCATAATCCCGAATGCCGAGTTAAGCTCCGGCCAAATAATATTTAAAACAAAGAGACCGAAAAGGCCCATAATTGACCATTGAAGCAACATCCCCAACTGAGCATAAGCCCAAATTGGGCCAACTCTTCCCGACACCCCTTTAAATGAAAATTTAGGTGATGAGAGCGGCAGCGCTGCAAAAACCAGAGCAATTAAAATTCCCGCATAGGTTCCCAGTTGATCGGAAAAGGGGAGAATATCAAATCCGTTTGGTCCTGCCGCGAGTCCTATAAAACCTGCGATAAGTGACGGAGGAATAAAAAGTTTCTGAATAAATTTAACCTTAACACGAATTAATTTCCCGATAAGAATAAGACCAAAAATAAGTCCAATGTCGGTAAAAAGGGTCCAGGGACCGTAAACAGAAGAGAGCATAGTTTAATAATTTACACCAAATATAGTGTTTTTGGTCTGATTCTTGAACAAAACAAAAAAAAGAGATAATTTTGTTCCTTATGAGAAATTCACTGCTCTACATTCTATCGTCTGTCACTCTCCTCCTAATATCTATAAATCTTTTTTCCCAGGAGAGAGGCTATACTGTCGGATACAAAATTGAGGGGCGCGACACTATTTATTACATAAATATGCCTGAGGCATACCTGTTTAGCTGGGACAAGAGCAAAAAGAAAGGACGTGAGTGGCGCGAGTTCTACCGCTTGGTTTACAATTTCAAAAAAACATACCCTTATGCTCTTATAGCCAGAGATAAGGTGATAGAGGCAGACAGTATACTTCTCGCCTCCAAATTCAACTCAAGAGAGCGTGAGAGATTCATCAAACAATTTGAGACAAATCTTTTTAATGAGTTTGAAAAACCTTTAAGAAAGATGACCTTCTCTCAGGGGAGACTCCTCTTAAAACTAATTGACCGGGAGATTGGTCAGAGCTCCTTTTATATCATTAAGAACTATCGGGGAGGTGCAGCTGCAGGGTTCTGGCAGGGAATTGCAAAAATATTCGGGTCTGATCTTAAGAAGCCGTATGACAAGTTCGGAGATGATAGATTGACCGAAGAGCTTGTGGTTATGTATAAACGAGGCACCTTTGACTATCTCTACTACTCAATATTTTAACCCCCTGTCTACTTAGGTTGACACCCTCTCTCCCAGGAGAGAATTCCGCTTTTAGAGTTATATACCAAATATTCACAACCGGTTAACCACTCTCCCAGTATATAAAACCCTGCCCCTTTAGGAGTAGTGTTGTTACCGGCAGTGTGCATATGCCCAAATATAAAGTTATCTATCTTATTGCTCTTCTCAAATTGTGAAGCAACAGCATAGAGAGGGTCGCTCTCTCCACGGAAGTTGAAATCCTGTCCGCATGAGAGTCTGTTATGTCTGGACCATCCGGAAGCAAGACCAAATGCCCACCTGGGATGAACTGCACTGAATAGCCTTTGAAGAGATCTGCTCTTGAAAACCCTTTTTAAAAAGAGATGCGAAGAGTCGCCAATAAGCTCGTCTCCATGCGCAAGACAGAATCGGCAACCTTCAATATCAACTATTGCCATCTCATCAAGCATCTTTACCCCGATCTCATTCTGAAGGTAATTATAGGTCCACACATCGTGATTTCCATTTAGGAACCAGACATTGACTCCACGGTCACATAAAGATGAAAGTGCACCCAGAGTTCTTGTAAACCCTCTTGGAATTACATATTTATACTCGTACCAAAAATCAAAGATATCTCCAAGAAGATATATTCCGGCGCTCTCTTCTGGCAAATTTGAGAGAAAAGATGCAAAGCTTTTTTCTCTCTCAAGGGGGCTAAACCCCTTTAAACCCAGATGGACATCCGAAATGAAATAGTACAGATAAGGCGCCTTCTCTTCTACCATAGCAATTATTTAAAAAAGCAGAGAGTAGATTATACTCACAGATCCCGCAAGTGCACAATATATGGCAAACCCGGTCAGTTTTGCTTTCTTGACCAGTGCAATCATCGCTTTACAGGCAAAAAGTCCAGAAATAAATGCAGCAATAAAACCTGCCGTTAAAGAGAGTGTGTCAATTCCGGTAGATGCAGAGGAGAACTCTCCCGAGAATAGTTCAAGAGTTGCCTCTCCCAATATGGGAACCAAAACCATCAGAAATGAGAATCTCGCTATCTCCTCTCTTTTTACTCCAAGCATCAGACCGGTAGATATTGTTGCTCCGGATCTTGAGAGTCCGGGCAATACTGCTAATGCCTGTGAAATACCTATAATAAAGGCATCAGATTTTTTTAACTCTCTCTCCTTTGGTTTAATCTTGTGAGAAAGAAAAAGAAGGGACGAGGTTACAAGCAGCGACACTCCTACAATCAAAAGCCCGGAGCCAAAAAGAGACTCTACAAAATCCTTGAGAAAAAACCCGACAATAAATATTGGAATCATTGAGAGGCCAATCTTAAAAATGTAATCTGTCTCCTTATTGAATCTAAACTTAAACAACCCTTGAACAAGTGAGAGAATATCCTTACGGAAGGCAACAATTGTACTAAGTACGGTTGCAGCGTGCACCGCTACTTCAAAAGCGAGGTTATTGCTCTCTATGCCCAAAATCTCCTTGCCAATTGTAAGATGACCGCTACTGCTGACAGGAAGAAACTCTGTAAGACCCTGGACTATTCCTAAAATAATTGCTTCAATTATGCTCATTTATCCGACGGCTTGTACATTATTGCAAAAATCTCCACAACAAATCCTGCAAGAATAAAAAGAGGTGCGAGAACAATTCTCCTGAAACTAAACATCTCCTCTTCCGGAAAGACAAGCGGGTCTGTTGTGCCACCACCTGTCATCAGCGCGTACCCTATAATCATCAGAGCAAGTCCTGCCAGAATAAAACGAATGTTCTTAAATGGTATTGCAAATTTTCCCGATTCCATACTACAAATTTTAAAGTTCTTAATTATATACAAATATCAATGAAACAGTTACTTATCTTTAGGCATTAAACTAATAGTAGATATCGTCACCTGACATTGAAACGAGTCTGTTAACAATAAAAAAGGTGCTTATTACACAAAGAAGTATACCGGCAACCATAATACCTGCATATACCAGAAGTATCATATTAACATCTAATATACGGTATAACTCCGGCAAGTCTCTCTTAATCAAATACACTAAACCCAAAAGCATTGAGACAGATATCACACCTGATACAGCACCCTGAACAAGAGCTTTAATCAAAAGAGGTTTTCTTATGAATGGTCGCCTTGCGCCAACTAGCTTCATTGTTTGAATTATAAATCTCTTTGCAAAAAGATTTAGTCTTATTGTGTTATTAATCAAAACAAAAGAGATAAAAAGCAGCAACAGTATAAATACACCTATCACAACTCCCGCTCTCTCCATATTGTCATTAATTATCTTTACAAGAGACTCCTGATAAGCAACCTCTCTCACCATTGGCATTGCGGAGAGCTCTTTCTCTATCTTGGCAAGAGAGTCACCAACGATATACTGTGCTTTAAGAAATAACTCAATTGATACAGGTATTGGGTTTACTTCAAAAATTTCAAGAAAATCCTCACCTAATATCTCTTTCATCTCATTTGTCCCCTCCTCCTGAGAGATATATATTGCCTCCTTTACATAGTCCTTCGATCTCAGAGTCTCTAAAGTCTGAATTGTGACAAGCTCATCTGCATTGTCATTGAATATGATGGAGAGTTTTATATTTTCACGGAAATAGTCCGAAACAGACTTTGTATTTACAGCCAACAGACCTGTAACACCCGCAAGCAAAAGCACCAGACTGATGCTTATTACTGATGACAGGTACGACTGTATAAGTCTGCGGTATATTAAGCTTTTTTCCCTTTTCTTCATCTTAAAAACAGAGTTCAAAGATACATAAAATGTCTAATTAAATTAATTTTATTATCTTTGTACACAATTTGCGCATAAATTTTTCAACTACAATGAGTGAGCCCACAAGAGTCCTTTATGTAAGCTCGGAAATTTTCCCGTATCTGCCGGAATCAGCTATATCAAGGATTGGTCGTTATCTTCCGCAGGGTATCCAGGAGAGAGGATGTGAAATCCGCTCATTTATGCCTAGGTACGGCATCATAAACGAAAGAAGGAATCAGCTTCATGAGGTTATTCGTCTGTCCGGAATGAATATTGTTATAAATGATATTGACAGACCATTAATAATCAAAGTCTCTTCCATCTCTTCTGCACGAATGCAGGTCTACTTTATAGACAACGAAGACTACTTCTATCGTAAAAATATTTATGGCGACGAAGAGACCACATATTTCCGTGATAATGACGAAAGGGCAATTTTCTTTGCAAGAGGTGTGCTTGAGACTGTTAAAAAACTAAGGTGGAAGCCGGATATAATTCATTGTCAGGGATGGATTTCTCACTTTGTTCCTCTTTTTATCCATAAAGTATATTCAGATGATCCCATATTCTCCGACAGCAAAATAATAATATCTCTATACAACGAAGGTCTTGATCAGTCATTTAATGAAGATACAAAATCTAAGGTGCTGGTACCGGGTATTAAAAACAGAGATATGGAACTTTTAAACCCTGCTAATGGCATAAATCTTGCTAAACTTGCAATACAGTACTCCAACGGGATCATTCTCGGCGAAGAGAATCTGGATAACGAGCTTTCAGAAGCAATAACCAAAAGCTCATTACCAACTCTCGGTTTTATTGACACAGCAGCCGAAGAGTCAACCTATGTAGATGAGTACAAACAGTTTTACGATAAAATCTTAGCTAAAAAATGACTATAAGGAACATCTTTCGTTCTTCAGCAGCGATTATCTTTTCCACAATTATCACATCTTGTATAGAGACCGATAAAACAACAGGCTCCGGCCTTATTCCCGGAGATCATCTTCTTAAGGTAAAAAGCGTGGAGTTCGATCTGCCTGTCCAGATGAAACTGTCAGACAGTTTACAGACTATATTCTCCGGCTCTCTTGTCGTAGGAAGCTACAAAGACCCTGACCTGGGACTTGTAGAGGCCTCTTCTGCTTTTCAGGTGATTCCTTCTTTCTCATCAGGAAATTTCGGAGATAATCCGGTTGCCAAATCACTTAAGATGTATGTTCTCGTTGGAGACAAATCCTTCTTTTACGAAAGAGACCAATATGTCCCTCAGAATTTCTATGTTTACAAACTGACAAAGGATTTAGATTCTACCGTATCCTATAACAACTCTATTACAGATTCCGATTACGAACCTTCGCAGATTAACCTGGGTGGCAGTATGTACTTTGGCGGAGATAGTCTTGTTATGGATATCTCTCTAAATTTCGCTCAGGAGCTCCTAAGTGCAAATCAGCTCGAAAGAGACTCCCTGGCTCACTTTCTCAAAAAATTCAAAGGATTGTATATGAAGAGCGATCCTCTGCCTGGATCTCTTGAAGGGGGCAGATTCAATATTATTAATCCGCTTGATATCTACTTTATCATGGAATACCGTCACGTTGACGCATCCAATAATATAGATAAAGACAGCATCATTACTTACTATGTATCTGACTCATATCCATACGTTAACAGATTCACTCACAGTTCAGGATCCCTTGCATCATCCAATCCTCAAAACAAGTTGTATATTGAGGGTTTTGCCGGTCTTAAACCATATATAGACTTCAAAGAGGTCAAAGCTAGTATTGAGTCATGGGCAGCTCTTAACAACACCGATCCTGCAAAAATCGTCATTGCAAAGGCAGAGATGAGAATGACTTTTGAGTATCCGGAGGACTACACACGTTTTACTTACTACCCCTCTCAGCTATTTCTTTGCACAAGAGAAGAGAGAGGAACCGGTGATAAGAAAACCATAATTTACGACCCTCTGGAAGATATATCCTATTATGAGACAAACGGGTCTATCAACAGATCTCTTCTATACTACTCACTTGATATCAGCAGTTACCTTCAGAGGGTTTTGCAAGGTAAGCACACCGGAAAATCTCTGGAGACATATCTTTTCCCAATTCTTAAACAGAGTGATTACTACTCAGGTGCAGTCTACTACTACGTTCAGAACACTCTCTACGGTAAGGCTGTTCTCAATGGAAGAGGTATGACACGCAAACCAAAACTTGTTCTCACCTATACAGTTATGCCGTAATTTTCTTCTCTCTGTATTTGAGAGAATTGGCTTCAATATAAAAAACAGAGGCTGTCTACTTATAGACAGCCTCTTGTTATTTTATTTGTGCCGATTAAAACCTATTTGATCTTTTTAAAGACTATTGAGGAGTTGTGACCTCCAAACCCGAAGGTGTTGTTCATTGCCACATTTACCTCTCTCTTTTGAGCTTTGTTTAGTGTGAGATTGAGTTTATAATCTATCTCCGGGTCTTCATGCTCAAAATTGATTGTTGGAGGAATTATATCCGAATAAATTGCATGAACACATGCCAGTGCCTCTACCGATCCGGCTGCTCCAAGCAGGTGACCTGTCATTGACTTTGTAGCACTTATGTTCAACTTGTATGCATGATCTCCAAAGAGAGCCTTAATTGCTTTTAGCTCTGCAATATCTCCCAGCGGAGTTGCTGTTCCGTGTACATTTATGTAATCTACGGCATCTATCTCTATACCGGCATCCTCCAGTGCATGTTTCATAACATTTGTTGCTCCCAGTCCATCAGGATGTGGTGCGGTAATATGAAATGCGTCGGCAGTCATACCGCCTCCAACCACTTCACAATAGATTTTTGCTCCTCTTGCTACTGCATGCTCATACTCTTCAAATATAAGAATTCCCGAGCCCTCCCCCATAACAAAACCATCTCTTGTTCTGTCAAAAGGTCTTGAGGCCGTTTTATAATTCTCGTTGTTTGTTGACATTGCCTGAGCAGAGTTAAAACCTCCAATGCTTGGAATGGTAATTCCCGCCTCTGACCCCCCGGTAATCATAATGTCCGCTTTACCCAACCTGATTGTATTAAATGCATCAATCATCGCGTGAGTTGACGATGCACATGCAGATACTGTTGTGTAATTAGGACCTCTGAATCCATATTTTATGGATATCATTCCGGGTGCTATATCGGGAATCATCTTTGGAATTAAAAATGGGCTAAAGCGCGGGATCTTTCCACCATCACAATAGCCCACAATCTCCTGGAATAGGGTCTCAATTCCCCCGATTCCTGTTCCAAGTATAACTCCTGCCCTGTCGTGATTCAATTTTTCTGTATCGATACCGCTGTCGAGCATTGCCTCCCCTGTAGCAATAAAAGCATACTGGGTAAAACGGTCAATTTTGCGCTCCTCTTTCTTATCAATACCGAAACGTGCAGGATCATAGTCTTTTACTTCACAAGCAAATTTGGTTTTAAAAAGGGCAGTGTCAAAACGGGTTATCATATTAGCCCCGCTTAATCCCGCATCAAGATTACCGAAGTACTCGGAAATGTTATTTCCGATCGGATTTATTGTCCCGATGCCGGTTAATACAACTCTTTTTAATTCCATGATTGTTGTGTGAATTACTTGGTATTATTCTCGATGTAAGCGATAGCATCACCTACTGTAGAGATCTTCTCTGCAGCCTCATCCGGAATTGTAATACCGAAAGCCTTCTCAAACTCCATAATAAGTTCAACAGTGTCTAATGAGTCGGCACCCAAGTCGTTTGTAAAACTAGCTGTAGGAGTTACCTCCGATTCCTCAACGCCTAACTTGTCAACGATGATGGCTTTAACCTTTGCATTAATGTCTGCCATGATTCTAAATAATTAGTTAATAATAAAAGTTGTTATTTTATTTCAAAATTAGTGTGCAAAGAAAGACAAAAAAAACCAAAAATGAAAATTTCTACAAAGTGAAGTATTATCAATCTGATTTAAAAGCACTTTATTTTACACAGTATAATTATAAACAGTTAAATGACAATTATCTATTTTTCTTATCTTTGCAAATTCCAACACAATAGATAAATGGAGAGTATAAATATAGCAATATTTGCATCAGGTTCCGGTACAAATGCCGAAAATATTATTACATATCTTGCAAATAAAGAGGGAAGAGTTTCATTTAAAGAGGATGAAAACTCAGACAAACTGATAGTTGCACACATTAATGTCTCACTTGTACTCTCTAATAAAAGCGATGCTTTTGTCCTGGAGCGAGCAAAAAAACATAACATAAAGAGCCAAATCTTTACCGCATCAGAGCTAAGAGAGGGCGATTTTATAGACAATATCCTTAAAGAGCACAACATCTCCTTTATTGTACTGGCAGGATTTCTTCTTAAATTCCCGGATAGACTTGTCTCTGCATACAGGGGAAAGATACTCAACCTTCACCCCTCTTTATTGCCCAAATTTGGGGGTAAAGGAATGTACGGAGATGCTGTCCATAAGGCAGTTATTGAGTCTGGAGAGAGAGAATCAGGAATAACAATTCATCTTGTAGATGAACACTATGATAATGGGGAGCATCTTTTTCAGGCAAGATGTGCCGTAGAAGAGGGAGAGAGACCCGAGACCCTGGCAAAAAAGATACATGATTTGGAGAGAGAGTATCTGCCTGATGTGATATTCAGATACATTCTGAGCCGGCAATAAATCTGTATTTATCTGCTTAGTTCAACTAATAAAGGGATCTCAACTCTAAAACCGGCTCCGCTATATTTTGCTCCTTCAAATCCCACAAACACACCACCTCTTATAAGCTCTTTTATACCAAAGGAGTAACCAGTCTCAATATAAACAGTGCCTCTGTCGGGTAGCCATAAAGATTTTAAATGGAGAGCCTCATACAGGAGTGGACTATTAATAAACGGAACTCTGTTTAAAAGCAGGTACTCCGATTTATACTCTGCAAATCCTGTAAACCAACTCTTTGGAGTTGACATTCTATAACTGTCTGTTAACAGAAACGTTCCGGCAAATCCTGTCTCAGTTATCACTATATCCGAAGCGCCAAAGTGTTTGTAATCTTCCAGAAAAACTCTTCTGTTATTATAAAAGCCACCTACGTCAATACTATAAAGCAGAGAGCTTAAGAGGCCGGTAGTTAGTCTTTGTGAGACCTTTACTCCTGCCATACCGTAAGAGGAGTATTCATGGTTATTCGATTGGTTAGGAAGTGTTGCTTTGGTGTAGATTGTAAATGTCGGATAAGCCGATCTTACATACTGTTTACGGCCGTCGGTAACTCTGTAGTAGTACTGAGGAGTCCATACTAATGATGCAGAATAACTGAGCGAGGAGCTCTTTTCCGAAATTGCTCCGTAAATATTATCAACCTCATTTGGAGTTGGTACCTTTCCAAACAGAGACTTAAGCTCTCCGTTGGCAAGTGGCCTTCTCCTGTTGTATGCCAATCCTGCGTTAAGTCTTAATCCGTTTGATATATCAATTCTGTTAACCATCTCCACCCAGGATTTTGAGTAAAACTTTATTGGATTACCCCCGTACAGAAAAGAGGAGTAGGAGTTTAAGAAACGTGAGATTGGGGTTGTGTTGTTTATATCGCTGCTCCCCTCTCCAATACTTATCTCCGCTCTTCCCAGTCTCATAGGCAGATAGGTTAATGAGAGATCCGATCTCCATATTAAGCACTCTCTTAATGTTGAGTAGTAAAGAGAGGAGGTTGCCACAAGAGCTTTATTTTTATCTTTTTGGTACTTTAAATATAGATTCTGCCCAATATGATACCCATCCACAAAATTGAAGTCGCCTACAACCTTGGATAGGCCTCCGAAGCCGTATGTTACTCTCTCTCCAGCTTTGAATCGGCTCTCGTAAAGAATCTTATCCAGAATCTTATTGCCTGTAGAGCGGTTAACTTTTTTAACAGAGTCTTCTTCAAAAACCCGACGGAACTCATCTTTAAGACTATCTGCCTGCCTGTATGAGATAACCTCCTCCTCTCTCAGGGGAAGCTTTCTTATTGTTGACCAATAGAGACTATCTCTCTGCTTTGCAAGGGAGTCCACTACTCTTCTTATAGATGTATCCCTTTTAATTTCAAGAGATTCCCCTCCTCTTCTTTTAAGTTGGGTCTCACTCCTGGCAACGGCTATCTCTTCATTTAACTCTTTTTCTACTCTCCTTGCTGTACGTTTTGCCTCCCTGTCAGTAAGATTTTGGGCAACATTAACCGGGGCAGCCGGCGGTTGAGCAAGAGAGCTCTCTTGCTCATCTCCATTTCCGTTTACTTTGCTGTAGGTTATTGAGGAGTTGTATCTGCCTTGCGCCTTGATTCCAAGCATATCTACTGTTATATCAAGAACATATGCTGTAGGAATTAGTAAAGATGGCTTTACCTGGTTATAGTTAATACGAATATCTGTTGTAACACCGCTCTCTTTAGAGACAACATCCAGATAGAAAACATTCCAGGTGTCATCAACAATATAAATATGACCGCTAAGCAGTTTTGTATCACCTTTTTTGGGAACTACCCTTATTTTGTTTACAATCTTACCTGATTCATTTGTAATTCCTTCATATACAAATTTATAGTAATTAAATGCATTGGGAGCAAGAGGAGAGAGTTTGCCAAAAAATTCCTTATTATAAATTGAGGTTCTCTGAACACCGGTTACATTACCTGGATCTATCTCTGCAGGAATGGTACTTGAATAGGCAGTTATATTCTCTTTGTAACTATTTGGATAGGTGTATGTGATTTGAGAGTGCGACTCTAAAAGAAAGAGCTTGTTAAGAACAAGATTGCTCTTTGTCTTTCCTGTCTGCATCTTTATTATTGCGGGAATTCTGGTAATCTTCATTGTGCCTTTCATATAGACCGAAGATTCATAACTCCTAACCTGCTGCCTGTGATATGGCGCTCTTGCGATTGCCCTTCTCATAACAAAGTTTGCGCGATCTTGCTGATTGCCCTTAAAATACAGGTCATCTAAAAGATAGTGCTCCTCCTTTAAAACAATGGCTCTAAAGAGGGACTCCTTATCAATTGTTATATTAAACTTCTCTCTTCTGTAACCCAATGAAGATACCTCGCATGTATAGGTTCCCGGTTTAAGTGTGATATGAAACTCTCCGTTTACATCTGCGCTAACACCAATTGCCGCCTCTTGCAGATAAATAGAGGCATAGGGAACAGGAAGTCCGCTCTCATCTGAAATTTTCCCGCGAAATACTGCCCCTTGAAGGAGGGTACAAAAGATTATCTCAAACAGTGAAACAAGAAGGGTGCCTCTAAAAAAACTCACTTTATATATAATAAATTATCTACCATTTATTGAGATGTACCTTGGATTCATCCCACTTATCCTTGGGCTTCTGCTCCCCTCTTGGATACCCTATTGGGATTAGACAAAGCGGAAGGTAAGGCTCAGGAATCCCGAATGCTTTCGAAATTGTTTTCATTCTGTCTTCAAAAGGATAACCTGCTGTCCATACTGCTCCCAAGCCAATTGACTCAGCAGCAAGAAGAATGTTTTGAGCAGCAGCAGAACAATCCAGATACCAGTAAACTGACTTTTCCGGATTCCCAATTACGACAATAGCTGCCTGTGCCTCTTTTAGCATTCTTGCATAAGGGATCTTCTCCGAAAGTGATGCCATAATCTCTTTATCCTGAATAATTAAAAACTCCCAGGGCTGGCGGTTCATCCCTGTGGGGGCAGCCATCCCCGCCTTAACAAGCAGCATAAGATCGTCAACAGATACCGGTTGATTGGTATAATTCCTAACGCTCTTTCTGCTAAAGATTGTCTCAAGAGTCGGGTTTTGTGCCATTGAGGATGTTACCTGCAAAATCAAGGCCGTAATTATAAGAAAAATAGTTCGTTTAATCATATCACTTTATTTTTACGGTGTAAATCATTGTTGTATATATCTTAATTGCTGTCTCTAAGATCTCATCAGAGAACCTGTATCCGCTTTGATGTATATCCTCTCCATCCAAACCGTTACCAATATCAAAGAAAGATGACAGTGAGTTAAACGCAAAGAAGCAGAAGTCATCCGAACCCCTTGTAGGCTCTTTGGCATACTGAATATCCAGATTATGTTTTTTAACAGCCTTCTCTACAAGCAGATTTGCTCTCTCATCATTCACAGTAGCGGGAAATCTGTCGAAGTATGCAAACTCTGTTTTAAGATTGTGCTCATCTCCCTTTTCTCTGGCAAACTCCTCCATCATACTGCATAACTTGTCCAGATCGTTATCTGCAAACGATCGGAGAGTCATCCTCAGATACCCCTCACCGGGTGTAACACCGTAGTTGATCTCTCCAATAGTTATATTGACTACTGTTCCCAAAATAAAATCGCTGAAGGTTCCTTTGTCCACATTAAGCCCATTCATATAAGCGACTGTTTCGGTAATTGCTTTATAGGGAGATATGGCCTTTTCCGGATATGCAGCGTGAGATGGGGCACCCCGGAAGCGAATCTCCATACCCACAGAGCCCGCAGCGTAAACGCCACTATGTAAAACTATTGTATTGAGAGGATACTTAGGGTTGTTATGAAGTGCAAAGGAGAAATCAAATTTCACACCCAATTTTTCCAGGTCAGAGGCCATAAGTGCAGCACCCTCTCCTACCTCCTCTGCCGGCTGAAACAGTAGCCAGACTGTCCCGTCAAAATCTCTGTTTTGCGATACTACTCTGGACAAACCTATCAGAATTGCCATATGCCCGTCATGGCCGCAAAGATGCTCAAAACCTCTCTCACTCTTTATAGCATCCATTTCGCAGCGAAACATTACTGACGGGCCACCCTCTCTCCCTTTATATCCTGCAACAACACCATGACCACCAATATCTTTGAATAGATAATCGGGGTTGGTTACAGAGAGGTATTCCAATAATAACTTTGCAGTATTCTCCTCTTTATGAGAATATTCCGGAGAGTTATGAAGTACCTTGCGTATACTCTTTATCTCCTCAAAAAACTCCTTATCCAAGGAGACTACTTGCGATTGTGCCATTATACAGTTAAAATTTAAAATAATAAATCCTGTAAGTTTCAAAATGATATCTCTTCTCATTTTTTATCTTTTTCCAAAAATAGAAAATTAATTTGTAGGATCTTTACATTAGTACCAATTTTGCGCCTCGCAACAGGCAAAACAGATAAATTACAATGCACAATCACATTAAAAAACGAGTCCCCATCTGCTTTAAACGATGGAAACGAACCCCATGGGCACCATTTGCCTCTATGGGAAAGACAATAAAGATCGGTGTACTTTGTGTCACCTACTCACTTCTGGTATTTAAAAGTCAACCTCTTCTCTCTCAAAGTAAGACAAAAAGCGAAGATGTAACACTCAGAGCACTTGAGGAGTTGGTAATAAATACAGAGCGACCCACACCGTTTCAGCCACTTGTCCGGGTAGTCGCAGTTATCCGGCAACAGGAGATTGAGCGGGCCGCCGTACAAAATCTTCAAGACCTGTTGCGATACATTCAGGGTGCCGATCTCAGAAGCCGCGGAAGCGAAGGAGTACAGGCAGATCTCAATATTTTAGGTGGAACTTTCGACCAGACAATGGTGATGATAAACGGGATAAATTTTTCTGACCCTCAGACAGGGCATCATTCACTTAACATCCCTGTTGATATTTCACAAATTGAAAGAGTAGAGCTACTTCATGGACCCGGAGCCTGGTCAGAGGGTAGTGTGGCATATTCAGGAGCAATAAATATCATAACTAAGAGACCGGAAAAAACTACTCTGCAATCTACCCTCAGCGGAGGGGAGTATGGATATTTCAGGGGCTCTGCCAATATTGGCTTTTCGCCACAGGCAAACCGTTATAAGGGGTGGAGCCTCTCCGGTCAGGCCGGTGGGGGGCATAGTCGCAGTGACGGATTTACCGATAATACAGATTTTGAAATTACAAACCTTTTTTCTAACATCTCTATCAATAACATTAGGGGACACTCCATTGATATTCAGGCCGGTTGGCAAGAGAAGTCATTTGGAGCAAATAGTTTTTACTCAATTGCATATCCGGAACAGTTCGAGAATACCCGTGTTTTCCTCTCCTCACTTAAATATGTATGGGAGAACAAGAGCTGGCAGATTAGCGCCTCGGTTTACCAAAGAAGACACCATGACCGTTTCGAACTCTTTCGGGATGAGTCTCCTCAATGGTACAAAGGTCATAACTATCATGTTAATGATGTTGTCGGTATAAATTCCAAGGCAGCATATCGCTGGAAGAAATGGGGAAGCACCGTTTTTGGTGTTGACTTTAGGTATGAACATATCTACAGCACAGTTCTTGGAGATCCCCTAGATGCTCCTATAGCTGTTCCCGGAGAGACTGGGGTGAGTTTTACAAAAGGGAAGGAGAGAGATACCTACTCTCTGTTTCTAAGACATATCCTGCAACTGGATAAGTGGCGCTTTACAGCCGGAATAATGGGAGCAGAAAATAGCAACTATGGCACAAGATTGTATGCGGGTTTAGCTGCTGCATATTCAATTAACCCATATCTTGAAGCCAGTGGCTGGATAAACAACAGTTATCGCAACCCCACATTTACAGATCTTTACTATAAGAGTCCTACTCAAACCGGGAATATGGGGCTCAAACCGGAGGAGGCGATAGCTGCACAGATTGGATTGAGATTTACAAGATTTAATTTAAGATCGTCAGTAAGCGGGTTCTACCGTTACGGCTACCGGATCATAGACTGGACAAGAGAGAGCGGAAGCGACCAGTGGAGTGCAAGCAATATAACAAATATAAGATCTGCAGGTATTGACATAAGTGCAATGCTACTTTTTGCATCGGGACCTATAACCAGAGCGGCCATCTCATATTCGTGGATGGATGTTTCAAAACAGAGCGAGGGGCTCCACTCTCTCTATGCAACAGATTTTCTGAGGCATAAAGCGGGAGTTAGTATAGAGCATGACATCGCATGGAAGCTCAGTGGTCGCTGGGATCTCTCTTATCAGAAAAGAGATGGCACTTACCTAGGAGCCGAAGGATCCGAGGTACCATATAAGGGTTTTATTATTGCCGACCTTAAGATAGTATGGAACGGCAAGATTGTTAAACCCTTTGCTGAGGCAACCAACCTGTTTAATACCAACTATCTGCATATAGGGAACCTTCCTCAGCCACGCAGATGGATAAAAGTTGGAGTAGGTATTAATATTTAAAAGACTAAACTTATTAATTAATTGTCTGTTGCGATATCATCCAAGAGTCCCTGCTAACGAGTATATCTCTTGCAGGGCTCTTCTACTTTTTGTACTTTTGAAAACAAACACAAACATATTGAGGAATGAAACATCTCTTAACAATCTTATTAGTGAGTCTTGCATTTGCAACCACGGCTCAAAATACATTTACATTTAACACCAAAACAGCAGAGATTGTTCTCCTCTCCGAAGGGCAAAGAGTGAGTAATATCAACAATCTTATAGGGTTAACCCCGCAAATCATTGCAGAGACAGCCCCGGAAAATAGTGTGCCCGGAGCAACGAATGCGTTTTTAATACGTACTGCCGGCGGTAAAAATGTCCTTGTAGACACAGGACACGGGAGAGAGCTGTTTAACAATCTAAAATCTGTCGGAGTCTCACCCGATAAAATAGATGCGCTGCTTATTACCCATCTTCACGGAGACCATATCAACGGTTTAGTTAAAGATGGGACGCGGGCATTTGTTAACGCCAAACTATATTTATCCAAAAAAGAGTATGATAGTGCAGGCGAGAACGCCCTTAAGATACTTGGCTTCTACTCATCTGACCTGATACTCTTTGAACCGGGAGAAGAGTCCCCGGACAATCTCTATGAAGATATTCGTTCTATGGCATGCTATGGCCACACACCCGGACACACTATATTCATTATTGACAATCTTGTGATTTGGGGAGATCTTATACACGCCATGGCTGTACAGATGCCTTACCCCGGGGTGGCAATTACATATGACAGCGATCCAAAAATGGCCGTCGAATCGCGTCTCAAAATGCTGGAGTATATTGTGAACAACCAACTCTACTCCGCAGGTATGCATCTGCCATATCCTGCAATAGGGAGAGTTAAGTCTAACGGGAAAAACGGCTATATATTCACTCCTGTAGAGTAAAGAGCTCTTCAATTCCGCAACCGAAAGGGCATAGTTGTTCATTAATTGAGCTATTTTTAACTAAAATGGGAGCTGCTAACCATTTTTAGTTTATTTTTACAAGATTAATGCGCGATAATGTGAGAATTTTTTATTAAAACTATATATTATGAAGAGTAAATTACTGGTTATGTTAATTTCATCTGCAGTTTTTACCTCGGCCTGCTCGGGGGGAGGAGAGAAAGCCGTAGAGGAGACTCCTATCTCAAGGAGCTCTATTAAAGTAGAGAACGGGCTTCTAACGCCCGAAATTATGCACAGTATGGGTAAAGTGAGCGACCCTCAGATATCTCCCGATGGTAAGGAGATTCTCTATGGGGTATCTTTTACAAGCATTGAGCAGAACAGGAATAACCGCGAACTGTTTATTATGAACCTCGATGGCACTAACAACAGACAGATTACCTCAACTCCAAAGAGTGAAAATAATGCCCGCTGGATTAACGATGGGAGAGAGATACTTTTTCTTATGAGCGGAGAGTTATGGAAGATGAACAGAGATGGAAACAAAAGGGTAAAAGTTGGGGAGTATGGTACAGGTATAAGTGAGTTTGAGCTCTCTCCATCCGGTAATAAGATCTTATTTGTCTCAAATATTAAGTCAATTCAAAAATCGGGTGATGTATGGAGCGATTTGCCAAAGGGTACCGGCAGAATGATTGACAAGCTTATGTATCGTCACTGGGATAGGTTTGTAGAGGATATACCTCACCCATTTGTTGCCGAGTTCGATGGCAAAAATATCTCCAATGTATTTGATATTTTAGAGGGTGAACCCTACGAGTCACCTACCCTTCCTCTAAGCGGCATTGAGCAGCTTAGCTGGAGTCCTGACGGCACAAAGATTCTCTATGCCTCAAGAAAACTTACCGGTGTTGAGTATGCCTACTCTACAAATACCGATATCTATCTGTTTGACATTGAAACTAAGAGCCATAAAAACCTTACTGAGGGGATGCCCGGATATGATACAGACCCTGTTTTCTCTCCTGACGGTAAGCATTTTGCATGGCTCAGTATGGAGAGAGCAGGATTCGAGGCAGATAAGCATCGTCTCTTTGTAATGAATTTTGAGACAGGTGAAAAGAGAGACTTGACTGCAAACTATAAATACAATGCAGACTCTCCTGTTTGGCTTCCGGATGGATCCGGACTATACTTCAACTCATGTGTAAATGCTGTTACCGGAATCTACCAGGTGAATCTTGACTCCGAAAATATCAGAAAAATCACTGAGGGGTGGTTCGATTTTGGTAAAGTATCTGTTGCAGGAGAGAAGCTGATTGCTCTTTACAGAAGTATGTCAATGCCCAATGAGATTGTCTCCGTTGACCCTATTACAGGGGAGTATTCTCAGATATCCGATGAAAATGGTCATCTGCTTAGTCAGATAACAATGGGTAGAGTAGAAGAGAGATGGATTAAAACCGTAGATAACAAAGATATGCATATGTGGGTTGTCTATCCTCCTGGATTTGACCCCGAGAAAAAGTATCCTGCAATACTATTCTGCTCCGGAGGCCCTCAAGGCGTTATGAGTCAGAATTGGTCTTACCGGTGGAATTTTCAGCTAATGGCGGCAAACGGTTATGTAATTATCCTGCCTAACAGAAGGGGAACAACTGCATTTGGTCAAGAGTGGACAGATCAGATTTCCGGAGACTATATGGGGCTCAATATGCAGGATTATATCTCTTCTGTAAAGGAGATGAAGAGAGAGAAGTTCATAGATAAGGTAGGAGCGTCAGGTGCCAGTTATGGTGGATACTCTATATTCTATCTTGCAGGAATACACAAGGGTATGTTCTCTGCTTTTGTCTCTCATGCAGGAATTTTTAACCAGGAGCATATGTATATGACTACTGAGGAGCTATGGTTCCCACACTGGGATAACGGAGGCGCTCCATGGGATGATAATCCTGTAGCAAAGAGGCACTACGCTCACTCACCTCATAAATTTGTCAAAAATTGGGATACCCCTATTTTGGTTACACACGGTGAGCTCGACTACAGAGTTCCTGTAGATCAGGGAATGGCAGCATTCAATGCGGCTCAGGCACTTGGAGTTCCTTCCGAAATGCTCCTCTTCCCGGACGAAAATCACTGGATTCTTAAACCTCAAAATAGCATACAGTGGAACAGGGTCTATTTTAGATGGTTTGACAAATGGCTTAAAAACTGATATATATATCAAGCAACTAATATTAATTATTCACAATTTAACGGACATGAAAAAAAGTTTTATAGTATTAATTCTGCTCCTTGCGGTCTCTCTCTCCTCTGCTCAGAAGAGGCCGCTGGACCACAGCGTTTACGACGGGTGGAAGAGTGTCGGAGCATTCAATATGACAGATGACGGGAAGTATACCATCTTTATGGTTAATCCTCAGGAGGGGGACAACTTCCTATACATAATGAATTTAACAAACTTCTCCAAAGATTCAATTGCAAGGGTAAACGGCCCTAAGCTCACCGCTGACGGTAAGTTTGTTGCAGGTACAATTAAGCCACACTTCCAGGAGTTGAAGGAAGCGCGTATAAAAAAGGTGAAGCCAGATCTTATGCCTAAGGATACTCTTGGGATCTACAATATTAAGACAAAAGAGATTAAGAAAATCCCTTACCTTAAGGCATTTAAAATTGGTAAATATGGAAAAGATTTCATAGCATTCCAGACCACACCTCCTGCAGATACTAGCAAGAACAAAAAGCCGGTAAAAAAGGATAAAGACGAGGGTAGCGATCTTATGGTTTACCAGCTCTCAACCGGGCTCATTGATACTCTCAGGTTTGTATCGGACTACGACTTCTCGAACGGAGGTGACTCACTCTTTTTTGTTAGAAGACCTAACTCAAAGGACACCTTGCTGGATGCAGGTCTCTTTCTTTACACTCCAAAAAACAGGGCTCTTACCAATATTTATAAGTTTGACCTTAAGCAGAGTGTAAAGCTTCCCGTTGTAAGTGAAGACAATAGAAATATGGTATTCTATGCCAAATTGGATACAACCAAAGAGAGAGATAAGTTTATCTCTATACTGCATTATAAAGAGGGGTACCCTCAGGCAAAAGTTGTTATAGACAATAATCTTAAAGGGTTAAGCAAGGAGTTTCGTATAACTGAAAACCGCTCACTCCAATTTAACAAACAGGGAGATAGACTCTTCTTTGGTATTACACCTGTAATGCGTGAAAAGGATACCACTATAGTCGATTCGGAGGTGGCAAAACTTGATATCTGGCATTATCAGGACACCTATGTTCAGCCATATCAGTTGATAAACCTCAACAGAGAGATGAGAAAGTCTTATCTTAGTGTTATAGACCTCAATAAAGAGCCGGAGCTTATTCAACTTGCAAAAGAGGAGTATCAGCTTGTTCAGGTTGCAAATGAGTGGTCGGCCGATTGGGGATTCTCTGTATCTGACTACCCATATCAAATTGAGTCACAATGGTCTGCAAATCCAAGAAGAGATCTTTACTTTGTTAATATCAAAGATGGAAGCAGCAAGCTTCTTCTTAAAGACAACTATATAAGCAATGTAAGCTCATCTCCAGACGGTAATTACTTGATTTGGTACAACAATGCCAATAAAAAATGGTACTCCTACGAGGTGGCTTCAGAGAAAATCGTGTGTATAACAGAGGGACTTGGAGAAGTTTTCACAAACGAACTGGATGACACTCCTCAAATGGCTTCATCTTATGGTCATGGCGGATGGTCAGAGGGCGACAAGGCACTATTTCTATACGATCGTTATGATATTTGGCAGATAGATCCAAAAGGGGTTACCCCTGCTATATCTTTAACAGATAATCTTGGTCGAAAAAACAATCTCACTTTTAGGATTGTACGACTCAAGGATATTCTACTCCCTCCAGGGACTCCTGGAATTAAGATGGACCCTATTAAACCAAAGGAGACAATCTACTTCTCTGTTTTTGACAACACAACAAAGAACAACGGATACTACTTTAAGGAGATGGGTAAGAGAAAACCGGAGATGAAGCTTTGGGTAGTTGAGCCAATGACTTTTGTTTATCTCAACAGAGCTAAAAATGAATCTGTTATCACCTATGTAAAACATAACTTTACAAACTCACCTGACGTTTGGGTTACAAAGGACAACTTTAAGACACAGAGAAAGGTCACCGATATTAATCCTCAACAGAGAGATTACAACTGGGGAACTACCGAGCTTGTAAAGTGGAAATCAAAAACAGGGCTTGATGTAGAGGGAATTCTGCACAAACCAGAAGATTTTGACCCTAATAAGAAGTACCCTGTGGTAGTCTATTTCTATGAGAGAATTACAGATCTGCTCCATGTCTACAGGGCACCTGCACCAAGCCGTTCTACAATAAACATTACATACTTTACAAGCAACGGTTATCTTGTATTTACCCCGGATATCTATTATCAGATTGGTTATCCCGGCAAAAGTGCAGTTGACTGCATAGTTCCGGGAGTAGAAAAGATTTGTGAAAATCCTTGGGTAGATAGAGAGAATATAGCCATTCAGGGTCAAAGTTGGGGTGGATACCAGGTTGCATTTATGATTACCCAGCCGGAGACCTTCAAATGGAAAGCCGCCGGAGCGGGTGCTCCTGTTGCAAATATGACCAGTGCATACGGAGGAATCAGATGGGGATCAGGAATGGTTCGCCAATTCCAGTATGAGCATACACAGAGCAGACTTGGAAAAACTCTTTGGGAGGGTCATGACCTCTATATTGAGAACTCTCCGCTATTCTTTGCAGACAAGGTGGAGACACCGCTGCTGATAATGCATAACGACGAAGATGACGCAGTTCCGTGGTATCAGGGGATTGAGTACTTCACCGCTCTGAGACGTCTTGGCAAACCTGTTTGGATGCTTCAATACAATAAGGAGAAGCACAACCTGGTGAGCAGAATAAACGCCAAAGATTTAAGTGTAAGACTATCTCAGTTTTTTGACCACTATCTTAAAGGTGCACCAATGCCTGTATGGATGAAGAGTGGTGTTCCTGCAACTCTAAAAGGGATAGACTGGGGTTTTGATTTAACCGAGTAACTACTCAAAAATTCCATGTTGCTTTTGATGAGCTTTTAAAAACTCAATTGGCGACTAAAAATATTAAAGAGGCTGCCTGAAACTAGGCAGCCTCTTCATTTATTAATAATTAACCAATTACATTGTATTAAAGATTTATCTTTTCTGGTTTCTTTACTGTATTGAAAGGCATTTTTTCTACTTTTTGTTTTGTCTTTTCCATCTTATCAATAAAAAACCCCCATCCATTACCAAAATTTATTACTATTGCCTTCCCATTTTCACCTAATATATATACTTGAGCTGAAAAATCTTTTTCAAAAAGTTCTTTAGACTTGTCATAGGGCTATATGCATATATGCATCAAAGTTTAAATACTTCTTGCTTTTTACTAGTACTAAAAGGCATTTTTTTATGTTGTTTATTTTTCATTTCAATTTCTTCTATCAGATAACTTAATCCATTACCAAAATCGATTGTTATAATTTTTCCAGTTTTATTTACAACTACAACTTTTGCAGAAAAATCTCTCTCGAAAAGCTCTTTAGACTTGTCATATGGATAAGTAATCGAATATGCTGATTCCCCTTTATGAATTCCGCCCTTAAATTCTCCTTCGTATTTTACTACTGGAGTGAGATATCCTCTGTTATACTCAGGTCCGTATTTCTCCAAAGCCTTATCGGCAATCTCTATTAAAAGGCTATCTCTCACCTTTATTGGCAATTTATTAAGATTCTGCGAGAAAAGAACGTTTGCATTTATGTTAAAATGCACAATTACAAGTATAAAAATTAGTTTTTTCATGATTAATACTATTTTTAATTCCAAACCGTTGGCTTTCTTAAAGGCCCAAAAGTAAATATTTGGGAAGAATCATATACTAACCTTGGGAAATTAGTGTTTTGTAGCTAAAGTTTTCTCCTGATATGTTTATTAGATTATTATACAGTACAATAGTACAAACATATAAATATGTTTTTAAATACTTACCCATAAAATGCTCAAAGAATGCTCAAGGAATGCTCAAAAAAGAGGCACCTTGGCAAGGGTTGTGGACTTTGACTACTTTTGTGGCTATAAGAGGCACCTTGTCAAGGGTTGTGGACTTTGACGACTTTTGTGGCTAAATATAGAGTTATTTCCAGGGTTTTTACGGTTATTTATCCCTGGGAGTTTTTATAACATATTGTATATCTGTATTTTAATTCTTGTCATCTTACATTTTTCTGTTTACCAAAAATTAGTTATCTAAATATCTGCACTTTGCAAAAAACTCCTAGGGATTAGTTTCTTTGCGGTCAGCTGACCTAAGCAATTCTCACAGCAGGAACTTCAATCTCCCCACGGGCTGAATAATAAACCCTTAGCACAAGTAGGGCAAACTCAGCACCTATTATTCATTAACTAAGCGATTCTCACAGCAGGAACGCAAATCTGCCCACGGGCTTAATAATAAACCCTTAGCACAAGTAGGGCATACTCAGCCGCAAGAAGCGAACTTGTGAGCGGATGAGGATGGACGTTGCCCGTTGTGCTAAGGGGTTTATAAGCCCGTAACGTGTAAGAAAAGCGTTCCTGCTGTGAGAATCCACATTTGCATGCAAGGTCCACAACCCTTGCCAAGGTACCCCTCTCTACGGCATGAAATTTGCGGCTGAATTGCTCATAATCATGCTCTTTACCAATAAAATACTTCACTTAAACAAATTCACTGATATGAAACAACATCTTTTTCTCCTGTTGGCTCTCTTTGTGAGCTCAATTCTCAACTCATGTGCCGGCAATAGATCCGGCGAATCCACTACTGATGGAATTAAAACGATTTCACTACCGGATGCTATAGGTAAAGAGAAGATCGTGAACTTAAGCGAAGTAGCTCAATCTATTCGTTATATACCGTTAGAGACTTCGGATAGCTCTCTGTTGGGGAGTATCCCGCGACCTATTCTGGAGAGGGGGGTCTTCTATGTAACAATAACCTCCGGTTTTACCTCAATTTATAAGATGTATAGTATCGATGGCAAATATTTAGGTCAGTTGGGCAGACCAGGCAGGGCAGCCGGTGAGTATCATTCCAACGTCGACATGAGCTCATTTTCAATCTCTGTCGGTCACAAAAGCGGAAACCCTATGATCTTCTCTACAGACAAAATTATTGAGTATGATAAAAATGGCAAGTTTATAAAGGAGGTAAGATCTCCCATAGATCCTACTTATAATCTGATGTTATCTAAGATTAAACCTCTGGGTGATAACTATCTTTCGATTTACACAGACTTTATAGATAAAAACTCATTTATTCTCTTTTTTAATGCCAATGGCGAGATGATAGGGGAGACTCCAGAAGCACTTGATCCAAAACAGGGGGACGGTAAAAATGCAACAGAGAGTAGTGATGGGGCTGAAAAACCTGTCCCGTTAAGCAATATGAGAATGGTTATGAACCCTTATCTTTATGATTACAAAGATAATATCCGATTAATTACAGGAAGTGTAGATTCCATTTTCTCATTTAATACTAAGATGGAAAAAAGTGCTCTATACCATATTGATTATGGAAAATATAAAGTGCCTCTAAATGCAAGCTGGGAAGAGAGAGCACAATCTATCTTTCTTATAGCGGGATTTACATGTGAGTGGGAGAGTCATCTCTATCTTACTTATAATTTTGGGAAGAATGAACCAAACGGTTATAAGCTACCGCATGTAAGGGGGCTCTACAACAAAAATAGCGGAGAGCTTACCCTTCTAAAAAGGCCAGATCCTGAACTTCCCGGATTTAACAACGACCTGGATAACGGAGCTCCATTTTGGCCCGTTCACATCTCAAGAGAGGGGGAGATGATAATGTCTCTCTCTGCAGTAAAATTTATTGAACTTAGCGAGAAGTATAACTCTCCGGAGATGAAGAGGGTTGCGGCAACCCTTACCGAGGAGTCAAATCCTGTAATGGTTGTGGTAAAGTTAAAATAGAACCTTTAAAATAAGTATAAAAAAGGGGCGGCCATTTTTGAGCCGCCCCTGCCGTTACATAACACTGGATACTTAATCACTACCCTACTTTAGTCTCAAGATGCTTTGCAGCACCTCTGCCTTTACCTCTGTGGCGGTAGCTTTATTGTTATACACCTCTTCGAGTGCTTTTATAATATCATTTTTATTTATACTCCAGTTAAACCAACCAAGCGCCTCTGCAAGAACTACTCTCACCTTTGTATCGTCTGAGTTATCTTTAAGGAGTGTAATAAGCGCATTTGCCTGTTTGTGATTGTTGTAGTTGCGTAAACTTCTTATGGCATTTATTCTCCTTGCCTGCTCTGCCCCCTTATCAAGGATAGTGCGCAGATTATTCTCATATCTTTTATTTTCGGACAGATAGTAGTCAGAGACATCCTTAAGTATCTTTTGCGGATTGAGAAGAGAAGAGCCATTAAGCACTCTTTCGCTCTCTTTAATAACCTCATCTGCATCAAACATAGTGAGAGATCCCTGTACCGTAAACTGCACCCTCTGGCTCTCTCCCGAAAAGAGAAGTGTGTTTACAAGAGGGGAGATTAGGATAGGATCTCCGCAAAACCCGGAAAAACGGGCAGCATTTCTTCTAATCAGTTCATACGGGTCCTCCAGCCCTATGAGAAGTGCCTGCGTAAGATTTTTATCGGAAAGATCCAGCAATCTCCTTAATGCTTGCATTCTTACAACAGAGAAGTTGCTCTCCTTTAGTCTCTTTAAAAGCAGATCGGAATAACCCGGAGGGGGATTTTTCGAAAGCTGCTTAAGGGCTATAGATTGATAATTAGGGTTTTCGCTTTTAAGATACTCCATCCACACTTTTGTATCATGTGCATTTAGTGCGAGATCTCTGTTTAATTTAAATCCCTCAGATGCTCTGTCGTCACACTTGGATCCGGCAATAAAACGATATGTAGGATCTCCGATAAGGTGAGATTCAAGAGTCTGAATCTCCTTTTGCCAAAAGCCGACTCTTGCCCCCTCTGCCAGCATCCCTATAAGCTCCATAGACCATTTATCCTGCAAAACATTAACGGTGTTACCCTGTGTAACTATAGTTTCGCCCTCTCCAAATATATGATAACCTGCTACATAACCACTTTGATGAAATGAACCGTTATAACAGGCGTCAAAAATTGTAATCTTTGAACGAGGTTTAAGCTCTTTTAGGTCAGATAGAACGATGTTAATATTAGCGGAGAAGAGGGAGTCACTCACTCTTGTTGAATCAAGCACCTCGGGCGAAAAGAAATCCTCAGTCAGCCCATAATCTGCAATCATAGATTCCTTAAAAGAGAGAGCTCTGTCGCCTTTATATCTGCGATAAATATTACGGGTTGAGATGGACATCACCTCCATCGCTCCCATAGCATCTCGATTACTCCTTTTGCCGGGTATAAAGCCAAGCATATTTTGGGCAGGTATATCTCCGTTAACATACTGAGTATCGAAGGCCCCATGTTTGTGAAAAACAAACAGATCTGTCCCCTCTCTCTGCATCCTCTCATAAAGTTTGAACTTCATAAATGGATCCTGTCTAAAATTATAGAAGCCATTCCCTTTGGAAGAGCGAAATGCCTGAGGAAACTGCTCTTTTATAGCAAACTGTTGATTCTGCCACACTGTGAGACAGTCGGAGTTATATCCATGTCCATTAAAAATGACCAATCTATCTGCATAATTCACATCTTTATGAGCCTCAACAACCCTTCTTAAGTAACGCCTGAGCAGGAGATGTGGATCAGACCCCAAATCGGTCGGAGGCAACATTCTTGCTGAGTAGAACTCGCTGCTAATTTTTTGTGGAGAGCTCTCTTTAAGGTTGTAGTAGAAATGACGTGGATTACTCTCATCTACCTTAAAAAATTCAAATTCCAGGTCCAGATCGTCATAAAATCTGTCACTTGTTACCGAGGACTCTGTGATTGGGAAGTTCTCCTCATCCATCTTAAAGGCGGTAGTGGCGTGCTGAAAATTTCGCACCCTAACAACCGGAATATCTCCGATAAAAACAGCACCCTCCAAAACAGGTCTCTTTTTATAGATCTTCTTTATCTCCCCCCTTAAAATATCGGGATTACTCCACTCACCTACAAGAATTACAACACCAAGCCCCTCTTTTTCAAGAACCTTTTTGTAGTCCCAAATCTCATGTAAAGCTGCATCATAGCTTAACTTGTCAACAACAATAAGGAATCTGGTATCAAACTTTCCTCCAGCAGGTATTATACGGCTCTTCCCCTCCGTTACCGATACTGACCCTGTCAGTATCAGAATTAAAAACAATATCTTAAATACTCTTTTCATCTTCAAATCTCATTAGCGCATATAAACCTCAAGTCTGTTTACTGTTTTGATAAGCTCACTTCTGAGTCTCTCATCTGTCCCCGGATGCCCAGCAATTTTTTTACAAGCTGCCACAATCTCCCCTCGCTTATATGAGAGAGTAAACCATCCTAATGCCTCTGCCAGTGCTACTCTTAGAGAGGTATCCTCCTGAGGATCCCTGAGTACTTTAAGATAATCATCTACCTTGCTGTGATAGGTATTATTTCTTAACATCCGGACGGCAGAGAGTCTGGCTTTAAGACTCTTCTCCCTATTAGTTACATCGTTGCTCATTGCAGCAATGCGCTTACGGGAGTCCATCCTATCTTTAAAATCACTCCAGACAGCATCCTTATCAAAAAATGTTTTGTTTTGATCTAGCTGATTCTTAACCTCTTTTTCCAAACTCTCCATATCAAGAAGATCGAAACAGAACATAGAGTTAAAATGAACTCTCTCATCAAGATAGTCGTTCAGGTAAACAGATGCGATAAAGGGGATAAATTCATCTCTTCCAATTCGACCCATAAAGAGTGTCGATCTTCTGCGAATAAACTCATAAGGATCGTACAATGAAATCTTTAACAGTTCGGCATATTTGTTTTGATTATAGAACTGCAATAGCTGAAATGCCTGTAACCTTAAGGTATACTCATTTGAGTTCCTGTAAGTTTTAAGAAGCAGATCTGCCATACCTTTGTAGTTAAGATTGAATAGTTTATATAGAGAGAGCCCCTTTATATCGGGATGACTCTCTATCTTTAGTAAAGAGAGCCAATAATCGGGATTTTTAGATTTCAGATCAATCCTTGAGGCTGTCTCTCCTGTAAAACGCAGGGTGGGATCTCCAATGATATGGGATTCCAGAATATTTGTCATCTGCATCCACTCACCTACTCTAAAACCAAGGCCCAACATACCCATAAGGTCGGCCGATGATTTGTCCTGCAACACATTAACGCTATTCCCAATTGTAAGAAGCGTTTTTCCTCCGCCAAATATATACTCACCTGCTATAAAGCTATCCTCCCGAAAATCTGCGTTATAGCATGCATCAAAGATAACAACCCTTGCATTTGGTTTGATATGAGGTATATCTTCCAGAACAATTCCTGTACGGATATCATCAAGAGAGTCGCGGGTAAGCCAATCTTTGTCATCTGCACCAACAAACCAGGTAGAGTCAATATTGTAATAACCCATCCACTCAGCAATTGCTCTCTCTCTCTCCTCTTTAGTATCTATCTTTCTCAGGGCATCTCTAAAGAGACGTCTTGCTGCAGAGCTATTCTCCTTAATCCCCTTACTCAATGGTGTCGCTGTTAGATACTGCCTAAAAGGCATCCCATGTTCATGAAAGATCATAAGATCCATCTCTTCTCTGCGTAACTCCTGGGATACAATATCTTTCATATAGGGATACATATTGAACAAGAGAAACTTAATAGAATTCTTGTTCTTAAAGGCATTCGGGAACTGCTCTCTAATGGTGTGCCCCTCCTCCTTCCATGATGTAAGACTGTTAGAGAAGGAGCCCTCTCCGGTATATGAAGTTATCACATCCAGATTATTGATCTCTCCCCTCTGCTCCAAAAGTTTTTTAAAATACTCTCTAATTTGGGTATAACCCTCCTCTCCGGGTCTGGTTGGCTTAATACGACCACTGTAGATATCACATGATACTCTTTGCGGGGAGTCTCCCCGCAAAGAGTAGTAGTGAAACAATTTTCTGACACTATCCTGACCCAAATAATCGAATTTCAGATCAAAATCGTCATAAAATCTATCGGATGGAACCGAGGAGCTCCCGAAGGGGAAGAGCTCCTGATCCATCTTAAATGCAGAAGTAAAGTGCTGAGCATCTCTTATCATAGGAATTGGAATTTGGCCGATAAATACAGCACCCTCCAAACCTTTGTTAAGATACATTCCGTACAGGACATCCCTAACCTGTACAGGATTACTCCACACCCGGGCAACCACTACAGCAGAGAGCCCTTCACTCTCAAGCACAGATCTGTAGTTTTCTATTTCGGCCTTACAGGCCGTATAAGTATCTTGGTCAACAATAATTGCAAACCCCCTCTCTGCTCCTGTAACAGAGGCAGAGAGAGTGAGTGCAACAATAATAATAACTAATATTTTTTTAAACATCTCTTAGAATACAATTTAGAAAGTAAAGCCAAGTCCAAAAGAGGTCTGCATACGATTACCCTCGCCCTCAATCGGCTTGTAATAATCTGCTGCTATCTTTAAAAAAACACCTGACTTACTGCTCTTGCTTACTCTGGTAAAGTAGCTTATCTCTCCACCAACCTTAATATAATCTCTCTTCATATACTCAAAATCTGGAGTCATAAACTGAGTGATAACAGGAGAGTCAGGATCTGCTCCGTTGTAGAAATAGTAACCATTAAGATTGTTCTTGTATGTTACATCAGCACCTAATATAAGCTTATCGGAGAGTTTAAGCGGAATATTTCTCTTTGCATTTATCCCGATAAAGAGGTTCTCAACTCTCATTTTTGATCTCGGCAGAAAATAGATATCGTCATTGTCCCTGTAGTTGGCGACAACTCCGGCTCTCCATTTGTACTCGTGTTCAGCTCCTTTGAAAAAGTCATATTTAAGAGTCATGTTTATGTTGTCAAAACCCGATCTTATACTGCTGTAAACATCAACCCAACTCCTTACATCCGGACTGTTATCAAGTATCTGAACATACTCTATACCACTAGATTGTGAATTGCTGTATGATATCTCGAGAGTGTTGAGATTAACTCCTTGTTTGATCACTTTTAGGTTTGCAGAGATAAGATCTTCTTTAACAGAGCCCTCTTTTTTTGGCTTTGTAGGGTCACTGATCACATCTTCTACTCTAAGGCTATAGTGTCCCGACAATAGAAGACTTATATCAGAGAAGCTGTAGGAGTACTGAAGATCTCCACCCAACGTATTGGCATTGTAAACAAATCTTCCAAGACCCTGAAGACCACCTACAACTGCAGAGTAGAAGTTACCAACTCCTTTGACAACATACACATCCTGATGTTGCTGAGAGTTACTGTTTGTGTGAGAGGACTCCTGAATCATATTCTTATATACTGCATTAAGACCTATCTTATGGTCACCGAACAGAGCTACAACTCCCGGTTTAACAGTTATTGAGTAGTAGTCTGCAACCGAACGAGGGTCAATCTGCTTTGCACCTGTTCTTGCTATATACTCTCCCTGAATCCCAACAATATATCTGTTATAGAGCAATTTACTGGCAACGTTCATCTCCAGTTTATAGTTTTGCTTTTTCCATTCACTTAGATTCTGATCTACAGTATAGAAAGGGACACCTCTGTCAGGATCGAGCATAGTTGTATTGAAAAGGGCGTTTTTTTGTGTTTCGTTGTCATAAGAGAAGCTTCCCCATGCATATCCGCCACCAAGCTTTACTCCCCCTTCGGTAGAGACTCCAAATTGAGACTCCTTTTCACCCTCCTGATTCTTTTTAAAATCTCCGCTTTTGAGATTATACATAAAATTCAGATCACTGAAGGTATAGAGATTATCGAGCGTTAGACCCGCTCCGTTATTTGTATTGAACCATAGAGATCTCGCTTTAAGTAGTTCAATAGACGCCGGCGAACTGCTTTTCGCCGCCTCCTGGGCAACCGCTGCATTAGTGGTTAGAAGAGTCAGAATTAGTGCTCCTGCCCAATATATATATTTAAATTTTCTCATTTTTAATAATATTGATGTTGTTAAACACTATTTCCAAGTATTCCATGATGGGGCTTTTGCTCCATATCTTCTTATCACAGGCGGATTCATAACCTCAAAGTCTTCTGAGCTGTTGTTGGTATCGTAGTAGATAATCCTTCCGTCAGGCTTAGTCTCCTTAATTTTTCTGGCAACACTCGAAGATAGATAGGTTCCGCCTACTGTAGCTGCACCTGCATCAAGCACGGCAGGCATCCTCTTAAGCTGAACCTGATTTGGATTACCAACAAGTTCAAGTGCATCGATAACTTCATCAATAGAAATCTTAAAGTTTTTTGTAGTAGATCCAACAGGGCTTATGAAGTCATTTGGATCAATCGGTTGAGAAGGGAAATAGATAACAAATGCTCCTCCAAAAACAGTTGTCAACCACTGAGGGGTCGGAGATGGCCAAAAAGACATAACCATATTGATTGCAGGATTATCTTGTATCAAAGAGGTTGTTCTTACAAGTGTTTCAAACTCTGCTCCAAGCAAGTTAACAGGAGAGTTTGGATTTAGGTTTGACTTCTTGTGATCATCAGCCATCTGTGCAATAATAATAGACTCTCCCGGATTTAACGGATAGTCTGTATCAGATGGAACACTCCAAATCTGCAATGCATATACATACTTATCTGCATTCTCTCCCGGCCATACAGGAAGATTGGCAGTTGCAGTCATAGGATTAAGCATTGCAATCGATAGTCCGCGAACATTCTGAACAGTTTCGCTATTATTGTAAATCTCATAAAACTGATCTCTAAAATAGGAGCCACCTGTAGGTGTTCTTGAACCGCAGTAGTATACCTCCTTTAGAACCAAAGCACCCGATTTAGAGGCACCAACATTTACAGTTATCTGTTTATTCTCTGTAACTATGTCTACATTAACAACATTCCCGCTATAGTTGTAAGTGAACCCATCCTGTGACTTCTCCGAAGTTACTGTAATTGTATAGATCCCCGGTATTAAATCTTTAACAGTAACATTACCGTCAGAACCCATTATAGTATTAACCTCAAACCTTTCGGCATAGTTTATCAACTTAACATTGAGTGTACCCGGAGCAGGGGCAGAACCAAGATCGAGATTTGCCTTAATCACTGCATTGAGTGACTCAATCTCTCCTATTTTGGATACATTTTCGAACTGCTGGCATGATACAGCGGTGAAAACAACCAAAACAGATACTAATAGTAATTTATTTATATTTTTCATCTCTGACATTTTTAACTATTTGATTGTTAAAGCCAACTCAAAACCAAAGAACATAGGGATGTTCAGTCTGGTAAATGAGCCCGCAGTTCTTTTACTCTCGTAAAGTGGTCTGTAGTTAAACATATTGTTTGCATAGAACGAGGCCTTCAGATTATCGCCTATCTCTTTTGTAAGATAGAAGTTAACAAGAAGAGTCGGGAAATATGATTCGGCAATAAAACGTGTTTCGCTTCTACTGCTGAACATATATGCAAACTCCGGATCATCCTTCATTGCCGGATCAAACGGTTTAACCTGTCCGTCAACTCTTGAGATATAAGAGACAAACATTGTATCGTTTCCATAGTTGGTCCAACTCTTATTCATCCAGTTAACCTGTGCAGTTGCTGTAAGCACAAAACCTATAGATGGAATGTTATGTACAACCCTAAGGGTGGATACAAGTCTCTCCCTTTCGTCTTTTGTCATACCTGCCTCATATATTCCTATATTCTTCTCCAGACTGTTGAGATTTTTATTTGTTCCAAACGATTGTGCATCATTCCACTCTGTATTTCTCATATAAGCTCCACTCAGAATAAATGAAGTCCTGATAGCATCAAACCTTCCAAAATCAAAATCGAACTCTATACCTCTGTTGTTAGCTTTTATTGTATTCATAGGAGAGGCATAACTAACAAACACTTTATTTGTCTCCTTCTCTTTCAGTTTTGGTATTGAGCCCGGGATTGCCTCACCCACCTCATACTCTGTATAGCTTATTAGTCTGAAGTTTTCCGGCTTATATCCAAGGTTATAACCATTAATAAGATTTTCGTTATAGGCAGTTACAGAGAATCTCATCTTCTTAACTCTAAGGTCAAATCCAATTTCACTCTTGCTGTTGGATGCAATCTTAAGGTCTTTGTTCTCTGTATTGAATACTCTTGTTGAGGAGAGGATCAGCTGCTCTGCAACGGGTACAGAAGAGCTGTTCAGTGTGTTGAAGTGAACAAAATCAAAGTATGCGTTCTCTGGACTAAGATAAAGAGTTCCCGGAGCTTTGGCTGTTATACCGTACCCCCCTCTTAACCACAATACCGACGGAAGAATCTCAAAAGATGCATTCAACCTTGGAGAGACAAAACTCTTTCCTGAGATGTTATCATATCTTGCACCTGCCTGAGCAATGAAATCTCTCTCCCCCATATTCCATGTAAGATTCTCCTCTGCATATAGTCCAATTTGATTTACAAACGGAATATCGGAGTATTTTCTTGGCCTTGGAGAGGAGTTCTCTGCACTAAGCACCCTGTAAGGAGGATTCTGAAGATCGTAAACTTTTCCGTCTCCAAGGTTTCCATCGGTCTTAAAGTCGGCACCTATTACTATTCTGTTTGTTATATTTCCTGTTCTTTTTGATAGTGTTGCATTTACCATTGCAAATACATTCACCTCTTTTCCATAGATATCGTAACGGCTAAAGTACTCATTAGGGAGATAAGTTGCATAGTAGTTACTCTCACTTGGTGGAATGTTTGTAAGCTCACTCCCGTTAATATGATAAACCTTCTGACCCGGTCTATTGCTGAGCACCGCACCGTCTGTTGTTGACATTGAGTAGGCAGAGAAGGCATTACCTAAAAGCTGTTGAGTAAAAGAGTGCTTATCACGGTAACTTCCCGAGGCGGTATATTTGATATTGTTTAGCCAACCCCTGTTTATATTCCAAGTCCCGTTAGTATTAAATCTTAGTCCTAAATCCTTTGCACCTGTCTCAAGCTGAGTTCTTTCGTCGTCTGGATTCCTCTCACGGGTATCCTTGCCCAGAGATAGGTCAAATGATGTATTTGTAGATAGATTCCTGAAGACATTTGAGTAGAGTGCCTTTGCAGTTACCCTCTGATAGTAAGCATATGACTCAGTCTGGTTTGATGCACTATAGGCATAATCTCCGCTTAAATTCAGATTTCCTCTATTCTCTCCCAGACTAATCCCTTTGCTGACAGATGTCTGGTAGATGTTAGGGTCTGTCTTAAACCTGATATTGAGTGGCTCCTTACCGGCTTTGGATCTTACAATAACAGCACCGGATGTGAGGTCACCATACTGAACCGAAGGTATACCTCTTATAACCTCAACAGACTCTATATTATCCGTTGAGATGGAGCGAATATCAAGACCCGAGTTTGGAGATGAACCTCCGGCCACAGCTCCGCCTCCTCCGCTTATTGATGGAGAGAGGGTCTGTAGATTAGCGTTATTTGATATTGGAGCACCATCTATAATAATAGCGGTACCCATACTGTTCATATTTGAAGCTGAACCACCTATACTTCTTATTGTAAAAGTCTTGGCAGAAGATAAGCTTGGGTTTACAACCACTCCGCCGGGGAGTAGCTGCATTATATCGCTAAGAGAGCTTGTCTGAAGGTGGTCCATTGCCTGCCTTGAGATATTGGAAGCTGTCGCCTGTCCGGCCTTGCTCCCTGTTGCAACGACAGTTACATCGTTAAGACGAAACGAGCTCTGCTGCATCCTGAATGTAACTGTGGTAACACCTCCAGCTGCAATAACAAATGAGGTATCTATTGTCTCCATACCCAGGAACTGAATCTTGACATCTATCTTACCTGGGGATAATCTTTCAAAAATGAACTCCCCTTTTGTGGTCGAAGTGGTTACAGACCCTTGAGGGAGAATATGAACTGTTGCATACTCGACCGGGATATTCTCTGATCCACGCTCGAGAACAACACCTTTAAGCGTAGCGTAATTCCCTTGTGCAGAGCTTTGTGCCGCCAGACCGGAACAGAGCCCCATTACAAGAAACAACACTAACGCAGACATAGAGAGTGCTTTTGCACCTCTGTCCGATACTTGGATTTTGTGTCTCTTCATAGTTTATTAATGTTAATTTGGGTTAGTCGTTTTCATTAATTCAATATTTTATAATTAAGTGTTATAACTACTTTAATCTGTTGACACTTCTGATAAGTTCCCTCTTTACATCTTCACTCTTCTCAATAGCAATCTGCTCTGTGCAAAAGGCAATAATCTCATCCCTTTTCCATGAATTTGTATACCAGCCGAATGCTTCGGCAAGGAGAACTCTCAGCTCATCTTCCTGTGACTCTCTCATGAATTTGTAAAGAGTATCCAGATAGGCAACATTGTTTGAGTTTCTAAGAGCAGTAATTGTAAAACGTTTATTTCTTGCTGCAACCTTCGGATCTAATAGCTCTCCAAGCTCCTTCTCTGCTCTGTTGAGAACGTATTCAAGCGACCTTCTCTCCTGAGCTCTGTTTTTATACCATTGGTCACTCTTTGACTCTACATGTTTTTTGAACAGACTTAATGCCTCCTCTTTTGAAAGTGATTCACAACCACCTTTTAACTGAAATTCAACTCTCTTGCTTGTACCGGGTGCATATCGAACCCTAAAGATATCATCATGTAGTTCGGGAGAGAAATTGGTAGAAGCATCCCTTGCACTTAATCTTCTGATAAGCTCATAGTTGTCATATAGTCCTGCCTTTAAAGAACTTACAAGATTGTGGTTGTACCTTTTGTTTATAAGGTAGAAAGCCTGCATTCTTACAATGGCTCTGCTCTCGGTTGTCTGAATCTTGAGCAGCTCATCTGTAGAAATATTTCCGTTGTTAAAAAGCATCTTTATTGCTAGTGCTTTAACCTCCGGGTTAGAGTCCTTCATCGCTTTTCTCCAATACTTAACCTCCTGCTTTTTGTTAACCATATCTGCATCGAGAGAGATTAGATCGCTTCGTGATGAGTTGTAACGGTATGTAGGGTCTCCTAAAAGGTGAGACTCAAGTGTCATCTGTCCTTTAGACCAGTTGCCCACACTTACACCTAAATCGAGAAGCCCCAAAAGCTGGTTGGTCCATGTATCCTGCAAAGTATTAACCGAGTTTGCCTTTACAACAATCGTCCCCCCGGGGTTAAAAATATAGTGTCCGCTTATATAATCATCCAGGTGGAATGAGCCGTTAAAGCATGCATCAAAAAGAATCACAGGAGCTCCTGGTTTGTATCCGTAAAGATCTTTGATAGAGATATCCAATGCGGCATCCATTATACTGTCTTGTCTCATAACTTCCGGATTGAAAGCATTCTCTACCCACGACTCCGGAACAGAGTAGTTATCTATATAGTATTGCTTGGAAGCTGTTGTGTCCTCAGCTCCCCTTATCTTTCCTCTAAAAAATTTCTTTGTCATATCCAGCCAGCGGTTTGGCATATTGGTTATGGGAGAGCCGTTCATCAACTGAGCATCATCAGATCCATGGTGGTGCAAAACAGCCAAGTCCAGATCTTCCCTGGAAAGTTCGGCCATAAGGCGGTACTTAACATAATCATCAAATGTAAAATCTATATAGTTTAGTCTCCCTTTGCCACTGTTTAGAGCCGAGAACTGTTCGTTGAGGGTAACTCTCTCATCTGCCCTTGATACCATACAGTTTGAGTTATAACCGTGCCCTGCAAAATATGTAATATTCTTTATATCACGCCTTTGGCTCTTCTCCTTGACTACTTTTGCCAGATACTCATCTATCTGTTGAAATCTGCTCTTTCCCGGTATATGAGGGGGTTTCACTCTTGAACTGTAAATATCGCACTCTATCTTATGAGGGCTGTCTGCTGTAAGGTTATAATAGTGATATAGTGAGTTAACACTATCTTTTTGCAGATATTCAAACTTCAGATCGAAATCGTCATAGAACCTGTCTGAGGGGATAGAGGAACGATCCCATGCTCTTCTCTGATCCATTTTAAAAGCAGTTGTCAGATGCTGTGCATTTCTGATCATCGGAATAGGAATGTTTCCGATAAAAACAGCTCCTTCCAGATTTTTCTCTGTGTATAATTTATAAAGCTGAGCTCTTAAAGAGTCAGGAACTCCCCATTTGTCAACTATGATAAACGGGATAAGGCCATCACTTTTTATAGAGGAGGCATAACTATCAACCGAAATTTTACAGTTTGAATAGACTTCTGAATCAACAACAATTGCAACCCCTCTATTCTGTTTTGATGCGTACAGAACATCTGTCTGAAGCACCGTTAATGTTATCAGCAGTATTGAATAAATAATTTTCATTAGTATAATATGTAATTATGTAAAAAACTCATCTCCGCAAATCTGATTGCGAAAACACATAAAACCCCAGGAGATGAAGATTCACCCCCTTTCGCTCAGATCATAAGATCAGTTGACGATTCAATTTGAATATGTGTACAGGAGACGATCGGAACAGGGCTTGAAAACTCTTTATAAGAGGTTTTCGAATCATTGTAATTCCGGGACAAAGATGGCTTTGAATTAATAGAAGTGTTATATCTGACTGTACAAAATTGAAAATGCCGATGCTGTAATCCTGATCTGAATCGAGAAAGTAATATGAGACAGCACAGCAGTCATCCCTTTTTGGCACTTCTGCCTCCAGGTGAGCACCGCAAATACACTTATGATCTTTGTGTTCGTAATGCTGCTCCTGTGTGCAGGAACAATTTGTATGAATACCTAACAGAGCTATTTGAGAGGCATGATCGCAGTGGCAAGAGTATTTGCCCACTCCCATCAAAGTAAAAAGATATCCGAAGAGAGAGACAGAGATCAATAAAGTATTTTTTATACTCATCATTGCTTATGATTATGCCAACTACAAATGTAGTAAAAAATTTTATTAAAACTCAAACATTAGATACTCTTTATTGTCATAAACCAGTGTGGTGGCCGAAACTCTCTCCTTAACAATTGTAACCATTTCATTACTGTCTGATAGAAGAAGAGCCCTTTTTGTCGCATTCTCAACATCTTCGGAGACCCATAATGAAAATTGCGAATAACCCTCCATAACCGTAACCAACTCCGGAGCCGAGTTTACAAGTGCAAGATTACCCCTTAAATACTTTACCCTCCCGGAAAGAGGTTTGCCTCTCTTTATAAGAGTATCGGGAATGGCGGGAGGAGTTTTACTCATATCTTGTGTAAATTGTAACAGCAGCTCAATACCATCTCTATTAATACCGGGTTGTAAATTTTCGTACACAACCGATATATAGTGCTCTCCAACTACAGTCTGTATCTGATAGGGAGAATGACAGTCAATTAACATCATACTATCTGCACAGTCGCATCTAAAAGTATGAAGAGAGTATATCCCAAAGGCATCCTCGGGAGTTGGCATTCTGTAGATCTCAAGAGTGAAACTCTCCCCGTTGTATTTTACATCTAGTACTCTTAAATCCAGGAAACCATACTCCAGATAGAGATCGCTACCTCCGTTGATAAAGCCATATAGTGCAGCACCGGTAAATTTTCTCTCTCTGACAATCTCCGGACTCTGCGCTTTGACAGAGACTGCTCCGCTATAAATTGATATAACAGACAAAATAAGAGCTATATACCTTTTTTTAAACCCGGCAAGTGACATATGTAAAAGTTTGTTCTAATTGTATATAAATATACGACTATTTCTTAAATTGGAAATCAGACAGATTTTCCGGAAAGAGTCTTCTCAATCAACGTTATCTTATCCCTCTCTCCCACTCCCAGCTTAAGCTCTTGGGCAAGCTCAATAAATCTAGATGCTTTGGGAGAGTCCTCCTTTTGGACACCCATCTCAACTCTCTTTGCAATTATCACATCGTGCCCTGTTCTGTCTACTGCAACAGGGTCGCTGCCTACCAGCAACATATTGTAATTGCATATAAACTGGGGCTTTGCACCGGGTCCTCCGTCAAAACAACCTACAAGACCATCCACAATATTTAATACAACCTTATCTCTCAGATGAGGGAAAGCACATACATAGGCGCATGTCTCATGCCATAATTTGTGAAGACGTCCGGTATTAGTTATGGCTCCAAATGCCAGATTTTTAAGACATAGCGTTGTAGTAGGTCCTGCATTTTTGAGTATCGGAAGGTTGATTATTTTAGTAACCTGCTCTGTACAGATCCTGGAGAAATAGGAGTACTTCCCTCCATTTACCATAAAAGGGATTGTGTAGTCGTCATACTCCCCTTCCAGATCGGCATAAAAATAGTGAGACTTATCTATACGGCCTTCACTCAGCAGCTTCCCCTGGTTATCGTAAAAACTCCCCTCCTCACTCTGGTGCTCTGTCCCTGTTATCTTTATCCCGGGGTAGTTTTCGTTGTTATACCCGGTCTCGGTGAGCTGCATCTCTCTCCTGTCCCATATTACAATGTTTTTACGGGGTATTCCCGCCTCCTCCAACTGCCTGATAACCGATTTAGTAACGGCATGTGAAGTGGTAAGAAGTCTCCCGGCAACAGGATTCACTTTTAGACCGATAATATCTTTAGGTCCCACAAACTTTCTCCACGCCCTCTTGAGACTCCTCTCCCCGGTAAGAGATAACATTGCCGAACTGAGCATCCTGTATGCTACATCCTCAATGGGTTTACCATCCACCACCGAATCTTGGTCCACAACCTTTACCACCCTACCCGGATAAAGCCCAGGCATTGAGTTTTTTACTCTCGGAATCTTTATAGCATCATCTATATTGGTCTCAATAGTGTCATCTGCGGTTAGCAGTGAACTCTTCTCTGCTGCCTTAATAACAGGGGCAAATGCAAGCCCTGCACCGGTAAGAGAGACAAATTTGAAAAAATCTCTTCGTTCCATAATTTATGAAGTTTTAAAAGTAATATCTTTTAATATCAACACTCTCTACAGATACCACTCTGTCCCCTCTTTTGTATCCTTTATTGAGATGCCCATTGAAGTAAGTCTCTCCCTAATGGCATCACTCTTAGCGAACTCTTTATTAACCTTTGCCTCTCTTCTCATTTCAAGAATCATCTCCATTACACCGGAAAAAACTGCTCCTTTGTCACCATCACCCTTCTCATCTGCAAGCCCGAGAATCTCCTTTACAACCACATCAAACATAGCTGAAAGAGTCTCCTTATCTTTCTGGCAGATTGAGATCAGGCCATCTTTAACCGAATTCACAATCCTGACTGCATCAAATAGATGAGCAACAGCTACAGGAGTATTCATATCGTCCAGAAGAGCAGTCATAACACCCTCTTCTATAAGCTTTATATCGTCAGATATACTCCCCGCTACTGTTTTAAGAGATTTCACCTCCGATGCAGCTGCCATCATCCTTTTGTAACCCTTCTCTGCAGCAACCAGTGCATCGTTGCTAAAGTCCAGTGTGCTCCTGTAGTGCGCCTGAAGAATAAAGAATCTTATCGTCATTGGAGAGAATGGTTGCGTCAGAAGTTTGTGCTCCCCCTTAAACAGCTCTTCCAGAGTTATAAAGTTGCCAAGGGACTTCCCCATCTTCTGGCCGTTGATTGTAATCATATTGTTATGCATCCAGTACCTCACTCCCCCCTCTCCTCTTGCTGCAGTATTTTGTGCCAGCTCACACTCATGATGAGGGAAAAGAAGATCCATTCCGCCTCCGTGAATATCAAAGTTCTCTCCAAGATATTTTGCACTCATGGCTGAGCACTCAAGATGCCATCCGGGGAAACCCTCGCTCCATGGAGAGGGCCACTTCATAATATGCTCCGGCGCTGCTTTTTTCCAAAGAGCAAAATCGAAGTTCGACCTTTTATCGCTCTGCCCTTCAAGCTCTCTGGTATTACTCATCATATCTTCTAGCGAACGCCCGGAGAGTGCACCGTATGGGTATTTTTTGTTATAACTCTCAACATCAAAATATACCGATCCATTACTCTCATAGGCATAACCGTTATTCAGAATCTTATTAACTAAAGATATCTGCTCAATTATATGAGCAGAAGCCCTTGGCTCTATACTTGGAGGGAGAGTATTAAGAAGCTTCATTGCCTCATGATATCTAATTGTATAGTGTTGTACCACCTCCATAGGCTCTAACTGTTCGAGTCTTGCTTTTTGAGCAATCTTGTCCTCACCGCTGTCCGAGTCGTTCTCCAGGTGTCCTACATCAGTTATATTTCTCAC